>NZ_JBELDZ010000098.1:0-8138 GCF_042094015.1 Aurantibacter sp.
CACTACCTTAAATACAGAATCTGTTCAGTTAGATCAATTAATTTCTTTTGTTGCAGATTATTTCGAAAAACCTGTTTTAGATGAGGATAACGAAGAAGATGAAACTGTTATTAAAACAGAACAAGTTATATTTTTAATAGAAGCATCGGGTTATGGATTTTCTAAAGAAGATGAGATTATTCTACAACAAGCTTTTAAATTTATTAATCAGCGGTTAACATCAGAAGATAACATCTCTATTGCTTTTTATTCAGGAAAGAATGGATTGTTAATAAAAAAAGAATCACCTAAAGATATTAAGAAAATACTTCATTCATTAAGTCATTGTAAAGTAATAGAGACTTATAAAGATGGTATTGGAGAAAGTTATGTGTATGCTAATTCAATTTTGAATCCAAACGCAAGAAACACAATGGTTTTTGTTAGAAACCCAAACAAATCTGTAAAGCAATCACCTATAAGAATAGATGAGAATATTGTAACAGAAACCACTAAGAAATCTAAAAATGGCACAGTTGTATTATTAACCGCTATAACATTATTGCCAGAATTAATAAACGTATTAAAAGATTAATTATATAAATTAAAAAGAATGTTTTTATTCCTAATCTTGATGTATAAAACTCATCAAAACCTTTTTTTCTTTTAACTGTTTTTTAGCTAAATAATGATTTCGTTCAAAAGTTTCAAGATCTGTTCCTTTACAAATACCATAAGAATAATGATATTTTAATATCTCATAATCTAATTCTGTTAACTCAAAATTTTGATCTGCACAGCCAGAGAAGAAATGCTTACATTCTAAATTGGATTCATTATAATTAAAATGACCTAAAGAGGTTACAAATTTCTTTTTTAGTGCGTTAAGCTTTAATTGATTGTAAATTCAGAATCATCTAGAATCCTTAAGGATAGTCTATGCATTTGATTTTTTCCATTCCAATAGACATAATAATCTGTTTGAGTAAATTCCATAATTCTGGGTTTGTATTGAAAATCAGAATCTAGATAAATAATATAATTAGAATCTTTTGGGTTCTTCACTTCATATATATTTAAAGAGTCTATTTTTTGACTTATATTTTTAGTGAATTTTAAAAATTCTTTTTTAACTTTTTTATCGAAAGAATTAGAAATATACATTTTAATATCATCTTTCCAATAATGCATATAAGATTTGTTCTTTGATGAATCTTTAATTTTTTTATAAACTACTTTTTTATAAATTTTTAAAAAATTATCATCTTTATATTCATATGCTACTTTAGTTCCTTTAGGCTCTTTGTATAGTTCATCAAAAACTAAAGTATCATTCTCTCTAAATATAAAGCTTAAAGAATCTTTTTTTGTTAATGGTCTTTTATATTTTTGTTTAAAATGTTTTAATGGAATATATGCCTTTTTTTTATTCGTATTAATTGTTTGACTAGTAGAATAGTTAAAGCTAAACCCTATAATTAAAAATATAATTTTAATCTTATTCATAAATTTATTTTAATAAGTTTATAAAGTTTTTATAATTTATTTTAACCGGATAAATTTGATTATAATGTGATTTTAATAAAATAATATCATAGTCAGAAAGCTCATCAACTAATATTGTTTCTTTATTTAAAATTGAATTTTTTTCAGCTTTATCACTTCTATAAAAATGAGTTAGACTTAGATAGAAAATAATTTTTAATTTACTACTTAAGTATTTATTACTAAGTTCTGATTTGCTAATCTTTAAAATTCCGTTATAATATTTTTTGTTTTTATTTTGATTTAAATCGTATGTGATTTTAGTATAGAGTTTTGTTTTAGATTCTTCATTGTTTAATGAATTCAAAACTTCTTTTGAATATGCAGAGATATCTGCTTCATACACTTTAAAATAATAATTTGCGTCTTCTATATTGGTAGTAATTGAAATTTTTAAATTAGGTATAGAATTAAAGCCATTAATATAATCGGTGAAATCATTAATTATATTTTTTGGAATTAATTTATCAAAATAAATATTGATTGGACAATTCCACTGATATAGATATCTGTCTGGTTTATAACCAAATGCGTGGAATTTATATCTATTAATTAAAAATGAATCTTTTAAGAATAAATCTTTGTTAAAATTTAATACTTGTTTATTAATTATTAAACTATCTGTACTTATTGTTTTTTTTACAGGAAATAAAACTTCATTTACTATTTTGTTTTTATTAATAGTAATAATATCTCTATATGGAATACTATCTTGAGAAAAACATATAAATGAAACTAATAAAGCCGTAAGTATTATAATCTTAGTCATAGACTAAACCTGTAAAATTCCCATGTTAAATTGCTTCTCAATAGGTGCGTGATTTGCAGCTTCTATTCCCATAGAAATCCAAGTTCTAGTATCTAAAGGATCTATAACTGCATCTGTCCAAATACGAGATGCTGCATAATAAGGTGATACTTGATTATCGTATCTCGCCTTTATTTTATTATATAGTTCTTCTTCTTTCTCAGGTGTAATTTCTTCGCCTTTCTTTTTAAGCGATGCTTTTTCTATTTGTAACAATACTTTAGCAGCACTTTTCCCACTCATAACGGCTAATTCTGCACTTGGCCAAGCTACAATTAATCTTGGGTCGTAAGCTTTTCCACACATGGCATAGTTTCCTGCACCATAACTATTCCCTAAAATAATAGTGAATTTTGGAACCACAGAATTTGATAATGCGTTTACCATTTTAGCACCATCTTTTATAATACCAGAATGCTCACTTTTACTACCAACCATAAAACCAGTAACATCTTGTAAAAAGACTAAAGGAATTTTTTTCTGATTACAATTAGCCATAAAACGTGTTGCTTTATCGGCACTATCATTATAAATAACACCGCCAAATTGCATTTCCGTTGGTTTCGTTTTAGCAGACTTTGTTTTAACTAGTTTACGTTGATTAGCTACAATTCCAACAGCCCAACCATCAATTCTTGCATACGCAGTTATTATTGTTTGTCCGTAACCTTCTTTGTATTCATCAAATTCAGAGCCATCAACTAAACGCTTAATAATGTCGCGCATATCATATTGATCTGCTCTAGATTTTGGTAAAATACCGTATATTTCTTCTTCTTTTTCTTTAGGTTTTTCTGCTGCAGCTCTATTAAATCCTGCTTTATCAAAATCACCTATTTTGTCAAAAATACGCTGTATTTTTTCTAAACAATCTTTATCATCTAAAGCTTTATGGTCTATAACTCCTGAAACTTCACAATGAGTAGTTGCTCCACCTAAAGTTTCATTATCAATAACTTCTCCAATAGCTGCTTTTACTAAATAGCTTCCAGCAAGAAAGATACTTCCTGTTTTATCTACAATTAAAGCTTCGTCACTCATAATTGGTAAATAAGCGCCACCAGCAACACAACTTCCCATAACCGCAGCAATTTGAGTAATTCCCATACTACTCATAACTGCATTATTTCTAAAAATACGTCCAAAATGTTCTTTGTCTGGGAAAATTTCATCCTGCATTGGTAAATAGACACCAGCAGAATCAACTAAATATATAATTGGCAGCTTGTTTTCTATAGCAATTTCTTGAGCTCTTAAATTCTTTTTTCCAGTAATTGGAAACCAAGCTCCAGCTTTTACGGTAGCATCATTTGCAACAACAATACATTGTTTGCCTTTTACATAACCCATTTTTACTACAACACCACCAGAAGGACAACCGCCATGTTCTTCGTACATGCCATCTCCAGCAAAAGCACCAATTTCTATACTTGGTTTTTTACTATCTAATAAATAGTCTATACGTTCTCTAGCTGTTAATTTTCCTTGACTATGTAACTTCTCAATTCGTTTTTTTCCACCACCAAGTTTTACTTGTGCAAAACGCTTTTTTAAATCAGAGACTAAAAGTTTATTGTGGTCTTCGTTTTTATTGAAGTTTATATCCATAGCTGTGTTGTGTAAATTTTGAACGAAATTACAAAATTGCATTACTTTAAGAAAACGTTATGGTTATTTATTTATTAATAGTTCATTAAAATATAAAACAAGGAATTAGTTTCCTTGGAATATAAATTTATTTATTTTACATTTGTATTATAAAAAAAATATTAATCCAATTAATTTATAACAAGATGAAAACACAAAAAATAATCCATTACGCTACAAAAAGTCTGTTTACCGCATTAATGCTTTTTTCAATAAGTATGTATTTGTTTAATAACGAAGCTATAAGAGGAGCTTTTATAGGTTTTGGGTATCCAGCATATTTAGTTTACCCTTTAGCATCAGCTAAGCTTTTAGGATTAATAGCAATTTGGCAAACAAAATTTAAAACTATTAAAGAATGGGCTTATGCAGGGTTTACATTTAATGTAATTTTAGCCTTTTTTGCACATACAATGATTAATGATGGCGAACATTTATTTGCATTAATAGGGATAATCTTATTAGTAACGAATTATATCACTTATAAAAAACTAAACCAATAAATATAGAAAAGATGAAAAAAATCATAGCATTTGCAGGAAGTAATAGTAATACATCAATTAATAAAGAGCTGGTAACGTTTGCAGGAAGTTTATTAGTAAATACAAAAGTAGAAGTTTTAGATTTAAACGATTTTGAAGTGCCAACGTATAGTGTAAATATTGAGCAAGTTTCTGGAATAGATGAAAACGCTAAGAAATTTTATAATAAATTAGAAGAAGCAGATGGATTAATAATTTCTTTAGCAGAACATAATGGTTTTTATACTGCAGCTTTTAAGAGTTTGTTTGATTGGCTAAGTAGAATTAATATGAAAATGTTTCAAAACAAACCCGTTTTGTTAATGAGTACTTCTCCTGGAGGAAGAGGCGGACAATCTGTTTTCGATTTTGCTTCTACTAGTTTACCAAGACATGATGCAAATATTGTTTCAACATTTTTATTACCTTCTTTTGGAGATAATTTTAATGATGGAACATTAGTGAATCCAGAACTTTTAAAAGAACTAACTAAATCTGTAAAAGATTTAGAAGCATCAGTTTTAAAATAATAACGCATTATGGGAGATTTAGCTAAGGACATTAATTCAGCCTTTGAAAGCGAACAGCAAAAAGCATTACTTAATATATTATACACATCAAATTATATAGCAAGTTTACAAAACGATTTTTTCAAAACTTTTGGTTTATCACCACAGCAGTATAATATTCTAAGAATTTTAAGAGGAGCAAAAGAGCCTTTAAAAGTTCAGACTATTAAAAGTAGAATGATAGACCGATCTCCAAACGTAACTCGATTAACAGATAAGTTAATAGACAAAGGATTAATAGAACGTTTTAATTGTGAAACAGATAGACGCGTTGTTCATATTCAAATTACTCAAAAAGGGTTAGAGCTTTTAACCAATATTCCTTCAGCTAAAAACAAATTAATAACAAAAGATTTAACAACGGAAGAAGCTAAAACATTAAATAGCTTATTAGATAAATTAAGACCATAATTAAAATTACAGTTATGAGAAAAGTAATACATAAATCAGAAGAAAGAGGTCAGGCTAATCACGGTTGGTTACAAGCAAAACATTCTTTTAGTTTTGCACAATATTTTGATCCTAATAAAATCCAATTTGGTGCTTTACGTGTTTTAAACGATGATATTATTGCCCCAAGTATGGGATTTGGAACACATCCACATGATAATATGGAGATTATTACAATTCCATTATCTGGTGTTTTAAAGCATAGAGATTCTATGGGAGATAACGAATGGCAAGAAATAAAAGCAGGTGAAGTACAATTAATGAGCGCTGGTTCTGGTTTGCAACACTCTGAAATAAATGCATCAACAACAGAAGAACTAAAATTGTTTCAAATCTGGATTATGCCAAATGAGAAGAATGTAAAACCGCGTTATGATCAAGCTTTTTTTAAGACAGAAGATAGACAAGGACAACTTCAAACTTTAGTAACAGGTTTCTCTAGTCAAGAAAAGGGGTTGAAAATTCATCAAGATGTTACTTTATCAAGAATAGATTTAAAAGAGAATGAATCTTTTATATATAAGTTAAACGATGAACGTAATGGTGTTTATACAATGGTGATTTCCGGAAATATTAAAGTTGATAAAGATAATTTAAACACAAGAGACGCTATTGGTTTAAGCGATATTAAAGACTTTAATATTGAAGCTAAATCTAACACAGAATTATTATTTATAGAAGTGCCAATGTTTTAGTAATTAAAAAACTATAAAAAAATAGAGGTTTTTCCTCGTAAAAAGCAGCTTTTTAGCTGCTTTTTTTGTTAAAATAAACGATATTTGCTTTTCTATTTTTAAAAAGAGAAGATTATGGGAATGAATAAAAATACAGTTTTAGCTTGGGCTACAACAATAATGATAATAGTAGGATTAGCATTAATAGCATTAGGCGCTTTTAGATACGATGATGTTGCAGGTTATGGTTTTGCAGCTGTAGGTATTGGCTTTTTTGCTATTGCTTGGGTTTTTAATGCTTTAAAAGGACGAGTTTAAACTAATCAACTATAAAACAAAAAATAATGGCTGACGATAAAAAAATTATATTTTCAATGACTGGCGTTACAAAAACGTTTAAGTCGGCAAATACACCAGTATTAAAAAATATTTATTTAAGTTTCTATTTCGGAGCGAAAATAGGAATTTTAGGTCTTAACGGGTCGGGTAAATCCACTTTATTAAAGATTATTGCAGGAATAGATAAAAATTTCCAAGGAGATTTAACTTCAGATGCAGAATTTACTACAGGTTATTTAGAACAAGAACCGCAATTAGATCCTGAAAAAACAGTTTTAGAAGTTGTTAAAGAAGGCGCAGCAGCAACAGTAGCAATTCTTGATGAGTATAATAAAATAAACGATATGTTTGGCTTAGAAGAAGTTTATTCTGATGCAGACAAAATGGATAAGTTAATGGCACGTCAAGCTGTTTTACAAGACGAGATTGATGCTGCTGGAGCTTGGGAATTAGATACTAAGTTAGAAATTGCTATGGATGCGTTACGAACGCCAGATGGTGATAAGAAAATTGGTGTGCTTTCAGGAGGAGAGAAACGTCGAGTGGCGCTATGTCGTTTATTATTACAAGAACCAGATGTGTTATTGTTAGATGAACCAACTAACCACTTAGATGCAGAATCTGTACATTGGTTAGAAATGCACTTAGCACAATACAAAGGAACCGTAATTGCAGTAACTCACGATAGATATTTCTTAGATAATATTGCAGGTTGGATTTTAGAATTAGATAGAGGTGCAGGTATTCCTTGGGAAGGAAACTACTCGTCTTGGTTAGATCAAAAATCTAAACGTATGGCTCAAGAATCTAAAACAGCATCTAAACGTCAAAAGACTTTAGAACGCGAATTAGAATGGGTAAAGCAAGGTGCTAAAGGAAGACAAACTAAGCAGAAAGCGCGTTTAAAGAATTACGATAAATTAATGAGTCAAGATCAACAACAGCTTGACGAAAAATTAGAAATCTATATTCCAAATGGGCCACGTTTAGGAACTAATGTAATTGAAGCTTCAGGTGTAAGTAAAGCGTTTGATGATAAGTTACTTTACGAAGATTTAAACTTTAATTTACCGCAAGCAGGAATAGTTGGAGTAGTTGGACCAAATGGTGCTGGTAAAACCACTATTTTTAGAATGATAATGGGTGAACAACAACCTGATAAAGGTGAGTTTAAAGTCGGAGAAACGGCAAAGATTGCTTATGTAGATCAAGCGCATAGTAATATAGATATGGATAAAACCATTTGGCAAAACTTTAGCGATGAGCAAGAGTTAATCCTTATGGGCGGAAAAGAAGTAAACTCTAGAGCTTATTTAAGTCGTTTTAATTTCTCTGGAAGCGAACAAAACAAAAAAGTAAGTATGCTTTCTGGTGGAGAACGTAACCGTTTGCATTTAGCAATGACACTTAAAGAAGAAGGTAACGTATTGCTTTTAGATGAACCTACTAACGATTTAGATGTAAATACATTAAGAGCTTTAGAAGAAGGTTTAGAAAACTTTGCTGGTTGTGCAGTAGTTATTTCTCACGACAGATGGTTTTTAGATAGAATATGTACTCATATTTTAGCTTTTGAAGGAAATTCTGAAGTGTATTTCTTTGAAGG
>NZ_JBELDZ010000099.1:0-7846 GCF_042094015.1 Aurantibacter sp.
ATTTGTACTATAATTAATATTATGTAAAATAGAATGTATCATTCATAAAAATGTACTTTACCTTTATAATAAATTATTTCGACTGATTAATTTTGTTAATTTATTAAAAAATACAGTTAAAATTAACAAAATAAACTAAAATGTCAATACATAAAAGTCATTTAAACGTTAAAATAATACACTTAACCCGCCAATTGATATAGAATAGAAATAAATTTAAGATTTATAAAAAAAATTAAAATATATTCGTTAGCTGTAAAAATAAAGTATAAACTAAATTTAAGTTAATGTTTATTTATAATTCAAAATTATTTAAAGTTAAGCTTTTAGCTTTAGCTTTTTGTTTAACAAGCGTAATATCATACGCACAATGTCCAACTATACCATCTAGTCCAATTGTTATTTGTGATGCAGCTGGATTCAACTTCAGTGACTTATCTGCCTTTGCTACAGATACAGGTGGCGGAATTGTTTGGTATGATTCAGCCATAAGCACAACAGCATTGCCAGATATGCAATTAGTTGCTGAAGGAACATATTATGCAGATGATGTTAGTGACTCTTGCGCAGGGGCTAGACCTTCAATTACTGTAGATTTCACAGTAGATGCTTCTGGTGCTGGATTGTTTAATGGTATCTATTGTTCAAACGATAATGCTACATTTAATGACTACTATAACGAAGTTATTTCATCTTTTATTCCAGCAGGAACTGTTAGTACAGAAATATATTTTGATTTCGATTTAACTAGCCCTGTTACATTTGCTAATGATATCCCTTTAGGTTTTACCAATCTATTTATAGTTTTTGTAGATGGTTCTGGTTGTACATCTCAAATAGAAAACGGACGTACAGCTGTAGATAATTCTCCTTTAGATCCTACTCCTCCATCACCACAACAATTTTGTTCTGATACAAGTCCAACTATAGCTAGTTTAAATCCAGGTACAACTGGATTATTTAATTGGTATGCAAATATAGATGGTTTAGGAAATGTTATTCCTCCAGCACTTAATAATGCTCTAGCTTTAGTTGATGGGAATACATATTATGTTCAAGCTGAAAGTTTTTTCTGTGATAGTAATCCTGTCCCAGTAATTGTAGAAATCGACGATCCAGTCGAAGCTGGTAATCCTTTACCGGCAGATTTTTGTGAAACAGATTTAGCTGCTAATTCTCCAATAGATTTATTCGATTATTTAACTGGAGAAGATGCTGGTGGAACTTGGACTGATGATAATGCCTCTGGAGCTCTTTTTGGAGTTAGTATGGTAGATTTAACCCTTTTAACAGATGGAACATATAATTATACGTATACGGTTCCTGGTGTTAATGCTTGCCCAGATGATACAGCAACAGTTGTGTTGATTATTTATCCAGTATTAAGTTCAGGAACAACATCCGTTAATAGTCCTGCACAGTTTTGTGAGTCTTTAGCACCAACAGATTTTGATTTAAATTCGTTATTAGATAATGAAGATCCTGGTGGACAATGGACTCAAGGTCCGTTAAGTACAGATCCTATTGTAACGTCTCCAATAGATTTATCTGGTTTTACACCAGGAATGTACGTATTTACCTATACTCAGAATGTAGCGCCAAATCCTTGTCCAGAAGAATCGACCCAAGTTGAAGTTGAAATTTTATTAGATCCAATTCCAGGAGTTGCAATACCAGCAACATTCTGTGAAAATGATTTAACACCAAATCCTTTTGATTTATTTAATGCTTTGGATGGTTCTCAAGACAATAATTTAGGAACTTGGACAGATGCAAGTGGAAATGTAGTTACAAACCCTATTGATATTTCTACGTTTGATGCTGCAAATAGTCCTTATGTATTTACATATACAATTAGTAATGCTAGTTGTACTGATTCTGAAGATGTAACATTAACTGTATTGCCAGCTCCTGAAAGCGGAACTGTTAGTCCAGATAGCCCAATATCTTTTTGTTTAAATGAAGCGCCTTCAAGTTATGACTTATTCGATTTATTAGATGGAGAAGATCAAACTGGTGTTTGGTATTCTGGAACAGATAATACTGGTGCTGTTGTAGCTAATCCAACAGATTTATCTGTTTTAATTCCAGGTAATTATTTCTTTACATTTGATGTTACAGAAGTAGGAACTTGTGATGATGTTTTAGTAACTGTAGAAGTTATTATTAACGATATACCAAATACTGGAACACCTAATAATCCTGCACCCTTTTGTATAAGTGATCCAGCTTTAAATGATCCAGCATTTGATTTGTTTGATATTTTAATAGGTGAAGATACTGGAGGAACTTGGTCAGATGATGATGCTTCTGGAGTATTAACAGGTAACACTATAGATTTATCTTCTTTGCCTGTAGGTGTTTTTAATTACACTTATACTATTACAGATGCTAATAATTGTACTAATAGTACAACGGTTACAATAACTATTTTGGATGCTCCAGAAAGTGGTACAGTTAGTGCGGCTAGCCCAATATCTTTTTGTATCGACGCTTTACCTTCAAGTTATGATTTATTTGATTTATTAGATGGTGAAGATCAAACTGGTGTTTGGCACTCTGGAACGGATAATACTGGTGCTATAATAGCTAATCCAACAGATTTATCTGTCTTAACTGCAGGTAACTATTTCTACACTTTTGATGTAGATGCTATTGGAACTTGTGATGATGTTTTAGTTACAGTAGAAGTTATTATTAACGACTTACCAAACACAGGTACTCCAAATAACCCAGCTCCAGTATGCGCTAATGATCCTTTTCTAAATGATTCAGCATTTGATTTATTTGATATTTTAACAGGAGAAGATGCTGGAGGGACTTGGTCAGATGATGATGCCTCTGGAGTCCTAACTGGTAATACTATAGATTTATCCTCTTTACCAGCAGGTATATTCAATTATACTTATACCATTACAGATGCTAATAATTGCTCTAATAGTACAACGGTTACAATAACTATTTTGGATGCTCCGGAAAGTGGTACAGTTAGTACGGCTAGTCCAATATCTTTTTGTATTGACGCTTTACCTTCAAGTTATGATTTATTTGATTTATTAGATGGTGAAGATCAAACTGGTGTTTGGCACTCTGGAACGGATAATACTGGTGCTATAATAGCTAATCCAACAGATTTATCTGTCTTAACTGCAGGTAACTATTTCTACACTTTTGATGTAGATGCTATTGGAACTTGTGATGATGTTTTAGTTACAGTAGAAGTTATTATTAATGACTTACCTAATACTGGAACTGCTACACCATTTGTTGTTTGTGAAACTACAACCAACACAAGTTTTGATTTATTTGATCAATTATCAGGTAATGATGCTGGAGGATCTTGGTTAGACGATGATGCGTCAGGAGAATTAACAGGTAATACAGTAGATATATCTGCTTTACCAGTCGGAACATTTAATTATACATATACCATTACAGATGCAAATTCTTGTTCGAATAGCTCAACAGTTGTAATAACTATAGAAGATGCTCCTAATGCTGGTACAGCTACTAATTTTAATATTTGCTTAATAGACCTTACCACTACTCCAACATTAGATTTATTTAATCAACTTACTGGTGAAGATTCTGGTGGAGTTTGGATGGATGATGATACTTCTGGAGCTTTAACTGATAATAATGTAGATTTAAATGCATTAACAATAAACTCAACGTTTAATTTTACTTATACAGTTACAGGTGTTGGAACTTGTTCAGACGATACAGAAACAGTTTCTGTTACTGTAACAGAAACTAATGCACCAACTTTAAATGCAATACAAAACTTTTGTGACTCAGCAACTGTTGGAGATTTAACAGTAACTTCAGGAACAAATATTCAATGGTATGATGATGCAACTTTAGGTTCTCCATTACCAGCAGGAACAGTATTAGTAGATGGTGAAAATTATTATGCTTCACAAACAGATATAATATCAAATTGTGAATCTGTATCTAGAACAGAGGTTGTTGTAACTATATTCTTATCACCAAATTCTGGTATTGCAGTAAATGGTAATATTTGCAATACAGTGACAGCTTATGATTTATTTTCTGCATTAGATGGTTCTGAAGATGGAACAGGTACTTGGACAGATACAGATGCAACTGGAGCTTTGTCTGGTAGTACTTTTGATGCTTCAAGTGTAACTCCTGGAGATTATGATTTCACTTATACAGTAGTCGCTAATGCTCCTTGTGTAAATGCATCAACTATAGTAACAATTTCAGTAGAAACTCCAGTTACTGCTGGAACAGATGATATTTTAATTTTATGTTCTACAGATACATCAGTGGATTTATTTCCAATATTAGGAGGAGCAACAACTGGTGGAGATTGGTCTTTAAATGGGGTTATTTTATCTAATGTTTTAGATCCAGCAACTGCTGTTTCTGGAACATACATATATACAATAGCAAGTGCTTGTAATGTTGATACAGCAGAAATAGATGTAACAATAAATCAAGCTCCAGATGCAGGATTAGATAATACCATTTCTTTTTGTGTAGCAGATGGAACTGTAGATTTATTAACGCAATTAGGAGGAACTCCTGATACTAACGGAACATGGAGTCCATTACTTAATAGTGGAACAAATATTTTTGACCCAGCTTTAGATGGAACAGGAAATTACACATATACTGTTAATGCTGTTTCACCATGTACAATAAACGCTATGGCTACTTTAAACATTACTGTTAACGATGCAGCTACGCCAATTACTACTGTTTCTAGTGCAACATTCTGTTTGGTTAATAGTCCAACTGTAGCAGATTTAAATGCTTTGGTGACTGGAAATAATATTGAATGGTATAATGATGCTACAAGTATTGTTCCATTACCTCTTACAGATGCATTAATAGATGGAGAAGATTATTACTCTACACAAACAAATTCAACAAGTTTATGTATATCATCTGTTAGAGCTCAAATAGATGTTATTGTTTCAGACGAAATTACACCAACTTTAATTTTCGAAGGTGAATTATTTTGTATTAACGATAATCCTACAATAGAGACATTAACCGCTAATATAATAGAAGTTAACCCTACATTAAGTAATGTCGTTTGGTACGATACTATAACTGGTGGAACTGCTTATACTTCAACAGATATATTAATAGATGGAGAAACATACTACGCTGCTTTAATACATCCAACAACAAATTGTGAAAGTAGTATTAGGTTAATGGTTACTGTAGATTTATCAGCTTGTGGAACTTTAGATATACCTGATGGCTTCTCTCCTAATGGTGATGGCGTTAATGATAGTTTTACAATCAATAATATTGAGTTCTTATATCCTAATTATGACATAGAGTTTTATAATAGATATGGAAGCTTAGTTTATAAATCCAATGCTAATATTGAAGATTTTAAAGGAAGATCTAATCAATCAAGAGTTTTAAGTAAAACAGATTTACCGGTAGGAGTTTATTATTATATTTTAAACTATAATTATGGCATAACTAAAGCTAAACAAGGTAGATTATATTTAAACCGTTAATCAATTAAAAATCATACATTAATTTCAATTAAAATGAAAAAAACGTATAAATATATACTAACTGTAGTAACCTTATGTTTTGGTCTTATAACTACAGCGCAACAAGATCCTCAGTTTACACAATATATGTATAACCATAGTGTTATAAATCCAGCTTATGCAACAGCTACAGAAGGTGTAATTAACTTTGGTGCATTGTATAGGACACAATGGGTTGGTTTAGAAGGTGCTCCGCAAACAGGGACATTTTTTGCTCATACACCAATAAACGAGAAAATGGAAGTTGGAATTTCATTTGTTAACGATAACATTGGTGATGTAGTTAACGAGAATAATATTTTTGCAGATTACGCTTATGTATTAAAACTTAGTGAAAAATCTAAACTATCATTTGGTATTAAAGCTGGTTTAACTTTTTTTAATACTGATTTTAGCAATTTTAGTTTACAATCTGGTAATGCTAGTACAGATGTTGCTTTTAATGAAAACATAAGCAAAACCTTTCCAAATGCTGGTATAGGAACTTTTTATTTTACAGACAAGTATTATGTTGGGCTTTCTGCTCCTAACCTATTAACTTCTAAACATATAGAAACCGAAAATGGTATTGTTTCTACAGGTGTACAAGATATACATATGTTTCTAACTGGTGGATATGTTTTTAACCTTAACCCAAAATTAAAGCTAAAACCTGCATTTATGGCTAAAGCTGTTAGAGGTGCACCATTAGCATTAGATTTAACTGCTAATGTGCTAATAAATAATAGAATTGAGGCTGGTATTGGATACAGATTAGATGATGCTATTAGTGGATTAGTTAATTTTAAAGTAACACCAGAATTACGTATTGGATATGCATACGACTACACAACATCTAATCTAGGGAATTTTAATTCTGGGTCTCATGAAATAATGATACTTTATAATTTAGATTTCTTAAATATATCTAAAGGATTTGATCGTTCACCAAGATTCTTTTAATACTTATACATCTTATGAAAAATAATATATTTATACTATTAGTTCTTATTACATCATCTATTTGTGCTCAAACTATGAGTCTTAAAAAGGTGAATCGTTATTTCGATAACAAATCTTATACTACAGCTATTGAAGGTTATTCAGCACTAAAAAATAAAACGTTAGAAACACAGCAAAATTTAGCAGATAGTTATTTCTATACATTGGATATGGAAAATGCAATTGCTACATATAAATCTATTATCGAAGAGTTTGCTCCAATTACAGACAGTAATAGGTTGTTTAGATATGCACAAGCCTTAAAAACAATTAATGAATTTGATGCTTCTGATAAAATTTTAGCAACACTTTTTGACAAACCATTTAATTACAATGAATTTACAGAAGACGTAAAGAAAAATGCTCCTCATGTATTTTCTGAAAAGGAAATCCTTAACAAGGATGGAAAAAGTGATTTTGGAATGTCATTTTATCTAGATAATAAAGTTGCTTTTGCTTCAGCTAGAAATGAAGAAAGCCCTTTATATACATGGAATAATTTACCTTATTTAGACCTATATTCTGCCACATTAACAACTTCTGGAGAGTTAACAGATGTTGAGCCTTTCGGAATGACTGTAAATACTGAGTCTCATGAAAGTAATGCCACATTTACTCAAGATGGAAAAACAATGTACTTTAATCGTACAAATCCAGAACGCATTTTAATAAATGATACTAAAATTGCCAATATTAAGATTTATAAGGCTGAATTAGAAAATGAAAAATGGACTAATATCACAGCATTGCCTTTTTCTAGTGATTTATATAGTATCGAGCATCCTTCTCTGAGTAAAGATGGAAAAACATTATACTTCTCTTCTGATATGCCAGGAGGTTTTGGAAGTTTTGATTTATATAAGGTAGCTATAAATGCAGATGGTACATTTGGAGTTCCTGAAAATTTAGGAGACAAAATTAATACTAGTCAACGTGAACAATTCCCTTATATAAGTAGAATAAACACACTTTATTTTTCTTCTAATGGACACGAAGGTTTTGGGAATTTAGATGTTTTTAGAAGTGAATTAATTAATGACTCTTTTTCTAATCCATTTAATTTAGGAACTGGAGTAAACTCTAACTTAGATGATTTTGGTTATTCAATAGATGAAAAAAAGAACTTTGGTTTTTTTAGCTCAAACAGAACCAAAGAAGATAAATTATATAGATTTAATCGAGAAGATAATATACTAACAAAGTATTTAGTAGAAGGAATTGTTCAAGATAAACATAGTAAAGAGATCTTACCTGGATCTTTAGTTACTTTGTTTGATGAAAACAGAAATGTTATTCAAGATACTATTGTTGGAAAAGAC
>NZ_JBELDZ010000100.1:0-607 GCF_042094015.1 Aurantibacter sp.
GGTTTACAGTAGAATACAGAGAACCAAACTCTGGATCTAATGATAAGAAACAATTCCAAGCGCACTTTACATTAAAACGATAAATTGTAAACAGAACTGATTAAACAAAAACTCCTAATTCATTTATTTGAATTAGGAGTTTTTATATATGATAATTAGAACTTAAAAAAATGTATTATAGTTAGTAGTTATAAATTTTTGAAAGCTTTAGAATACAGAAGTATAATAGGTATATAAATTATAGACAGAATATACATATTCTTTTTGTAAACAGTAATAAACCATCTGAATAATTGTATTTAGAAGTCTTTTATATACCTATTATGTTAGGAATTACTGAAACGTATATTTATTTTAAAATAAAAAAAGCATCACTTTTTAATCTAAAAAAGTGATGCTTTTATATTTGTAACTATATTATTATTTATCTGCTTTAATTTTAGAAATGTAATTATCTAAAGCAATACCATATTTAGAGTTTTTAACCTCTTTAGTTAAAGAATTATTTATAGTATCTAATAATGTAATATTAGCATCGTAAATTTCTGTTAGTGCTAAATAAGGAGCAACTTCACTATCATTATTACTAATTGCAAAGTTTACTGTA
>NZ_JBELDZ010000100.1:617-7846 GCF_042094015.1 Aurantibacter sp.
AAATTAGTGGTGTAAAGATACTTTCTTTTAGTAGAGCTATTTAACTTGTTTTCAATGTCTTTAAAAGCAATAGTATCTTTTATTTTTAAAGCTTCAAATTTGGCTTTAGTTAAATCTAGATTACTGTCGTTAAATTTAGAAATCATTGTAAGGTACTCTTCAACTAAAATTTGTTGTTTAGAACCTTTAATTTTAGCTTTAAATGCAAAGTCCTTAAGTGTTGTGTTTATTTCTGTAATACCTTTGTTTCCGAAAAAAGAAATACGCTCATCTGCTTTTGTAGTTTTATCTAATTCAATAAAAAACATTTCAGGCGATTCTATATCTGCATACATTTCAAAAGTTGAAGTTCCATTGACTTTTGTTGAATCTACAATAACTATAGTAGAGTCGTTAGCCTTTTTTAAATAAATTGTTCCTTTTTTTAAGCCTTTAATTTGACCTTTAACCGTCATATCTTTAGTGTCTTTTCCGCAAGACATTACAGTAATAAAGCTAAGTAATAATAAATATCTCATTCTTTAGGTGATTTTTTAAGTTGGCAAATATCTTATTTAAAAAATTAAAATACTAACCTACTGAAACGATTCGCATTAATTCAGCACATAATAGTGCGCCATAAGTTCCAACTACATATCCAAATACAGCTAACAATGCACCAACTGTAGCTAAGCTTGGGTGAAAAGCTGCAGCAACTATAGGAGCAGAAGCAGCGCCACCAACATTGGCTTGGCTACCAACAGCTAAGAAGAAAAATGGAGCTCTAATAAGTTTAGCAACAACAATTAATAAAATAGCATGAATTGTCATCCAAACAATACCAATTAAAATTAATCCAGGGTTTTCTAATATTCCACTTAAATCTACTTTCATTCCAATAGTGGCTACCAAAATGTAAATAAAGACACTTCCTAATTTACTAGCTCCAGCACCTTCATATGATTTTGCTTTTGTAAAAGATAATGAAACACCAATAATGGTTGCAATAGTTATTAACCAAAAGAAACCAGAACCAAAAGAAGATAAAGCACTTTTAGGATCTGCTACCAATTCAAAATTGTTTTTTAGAAATGTAGGGATATATTCTGCACCAAAATGCGCAATTCCAACTGCTACAAAGGCAATAGATAAAATAGTTATTGAATCTGTTACACTTGGATTTCTTGTAGTTTTCTCAGAGATTTTCTGAACTTTTTCTTGTAGAGCATCAATAGCAGAGTTGTCTGCTTTTAACCATTTATCTATTTTTTTACGTTTACCTATTCCTAATAATAAAATAGCCATCCAAATATTAGCTACAAAAATGTCTACCATTACCATTCCTCCATATTTCTCTGGATTAAATTCGTAAATCTCTAACATAGCAGCTTGATTTGCTCCGCCACCAATCCAGCTTCCGGCTAATGTGGCTAAACCACGCCAAACAGCATCAAAATCTGCTCCACCAACTGTTTCTGGAGAAAATATGGATATCAATAAAATAGCAATTGGTCCACCAATTACAATACCTACAGTTCCAGTAAAGAACATAATTAAGGCTTTTGGGCCTAAATTAAAAATTGCTTTTAAGTCTATGCTTAATGTCATTAAAACCAGAGACGCAGGTAGTAAATAACGACTTGCAATAAAATAAGTTTGAGATGTTTCCGGAGATATAATACCAAACGAACTAAAAATTGCAGGTAAGAAATAGCACATTAATAATGCTGGTACATATTTATAAAACTTTGGAAAAAAGCCTGTTTTTCTACTTTCTGTATAAAAAACAATACCTAAGCAAAGCATTAGTATTCCAAAAACTATAGCATCGTTAGTAATAAATGGTTCTGATTGCATAATATCTTTATATTTATCTGCAAAATAAGGAATATTAATAAACTTATAAAACTATTAATTTCTTTTTGGCACAGCATTTGCTTTGTATAAACTGTAATTAGGATATTGACTATAACAGGTGTGGTTACCTAACTATAAGAGTCTTAATTACATATTTTTGGTTGGTTAGTATGAAAACGCATTACTTAAGTAGTGCGTTTTCTGTTTTTAGAAATATTTTAAAAACAGAAAAGGTTAGCGTATGCTAACCTTTTTTGTTTTATGTAATAGAGATTTTATTTCTTAATAAATTCCACAATATCAGAAACTAAGTTTTCTGTAAGTTTACGATAAGGTTCATTATAAGATTTAGAGTTTTCAAGATCATCACCTTCAATAGTTACTAAAATATGATTCATATTCTCGTAGATTTTTAAAGTTGAATTTTTTGCAGCGTCATTTAATAAATTAGCTTCAGCTTCAGAAACTTGTAAATCTTTAGTTCCGTTAATAATTAAGCAAGGCATATTTAGTTTAGCAATTTCTTCAACAGGATTATATAGCATCCAATTAGCAATAAATGGTTGTACACCTAAATTAAATAGTGATCCTAAAGCTACAGGGAAATCCGAGGTTGTTTCGCCTTTTTTCAAAACATCAAAAATACGTTCTGTATCTGTTTTAAATTGTGGTGCAGTTTTGGTAACTTGTTCTATAATAATATTATCAATACTTTGTCCTGCGCCTGCTAAAGAAATAAAACCATCAGCTTTGTCTTTAGCAGCTAATAAGCCAACCAAGCTACCTTGGCTATGCCCAATCATATAAATTTTATTGTATGCGTTTGTTTTCTTGAAGTAATCTAAAACAGAACTAGCATCGGTAACAAAATCGTCAAACATCATATTTTTATCAACATTACCTTTTCTAATTTGCTTAACAATTCGTTTATCATATCTAAACGTAGCAACACCATTTTGAGATAAACCAATAGCAAGCTTTTTTAAGTTATTAGATTTTAAGAAATTCTGATTTCCATCTCTATCCGTTGGCCCAGAACCAGCAATTATAATAGCTAAATTTGGTTTTGTAGAGTTGTTTGGAGTTAATAATGTTCCGTTTATAAACGTATTAATTTCAACTTCTTTTGCTACATATAAGCTGTCCTGCTGTGCAAAATTAATTTGAGAAAAAGTAAGTGTTATTAATAAAAATAAGTATTTCATAATAATATGTTTTGTTGGTTTAAAACAATAAAAATGCCAAAAATAAAAACGTTTGCAAATTTAATTTATTATTCTAAAGGTAAGGTTTATTCTTGAACCAATTTCTTTTTTAGTTTTTGCAATTTGATGTAAATAGTTATGCTGAGTTTCGCCCTGCATGAGTAACAAACTACCAGATGTTAATTCTAATTTTTTCTTCAGTTCTTTATTTTTTTTATGTTTTAAATGAAAAAACCGAGATGTTCCAAAACTTACAGATGCTATTATTGGGTTTGTTCCTAACTCTTTTTCGTTATCTGCGTGCCAACCATTACTGTCGTTGCCATTTCTATACAAGTTAGCTAAACAGGTTGTAAACTTATACCCAGAAAACTCCTCAACCTTAGTTTTAATTCTTAGTAAATTTGCTGAGAATTTATGTGGATACATTCTAATATTAGAATAGGAATAAGGCATACTGTTTTCTGCAAAGAGAGCTGTTAATCTTGGTTGTTTGTATGTTTTTCCAAAAACTGTAATGTCATCTTGTTGCCAAGGAATTTGATTTAATAACTGATTATATAATATTTGACTTTCTACATCCGAAAAAAAACAATCTAAATAACTAATGTCTGAATCTGGTAAATTAAGATCTAGTGGAGTGGAGGTAAACAACATATCGTTTTTATTTTCTAAATTAGCTTTAAACTTTTATAAATGAAAAAATTAACGCTTCTTTTTGTTTTTTTAATAACACAATTAACTTTTGCTCAGTTACCAGAAGGTTTTGTGTATGCTAAAGAATTAATACCAGATTTAGTTGAAGAACTTCGTTACTGTACCGAAAATAATTTTGTTGGTGAAGTTATAGATGGCTATGAGAAACCAGTAATTATAATGACTCTACAAACAGCAGTTGCTTTAAAAAAGGTTCAAGCTATTTTAAAAGAAGATGGTTTAGGTTTAAAAGTTTACGATGCTTATAGACCACAACAAGCTGTAAACCATTTTGTGCGTTGGGCAAAAGTGGAGAACGATACTTTAATGAAACAAGAGTATTATCCAGATGTTGATAAACGTAAGTTAATTCCTGCTGGATATATTGCTTCTAATTCTAGACATTCTAGCGGAAGTACTTTAGATTTAACAATTATAGATTTAAAAACTGGTAAAGAATTAGATATGGGATCGCCGTATGATTTTTTTGGGCAAAAATCTTGGGTTAAAGCGCCACGTTTAGAAAAAAAACACAGAAAAAATAGAGATTTATTACAAAAGGTAATGACTAAAAATGGTTTTAGAAATTATATGCAAGAATGGTGGCATTTTACTTTAAAAAGTGAACCATTTAAGAATCAATATTTTGATTTTGTAGTGAAGTAGTATTAAGATAATTACTCTAGAGGGTAGAAAACAACAAAAATGTTAGAATTAAAAAAAGGATTAATTTTATATAAAATTGATCCTTTTTTATTAGTTATATCCCGTTGTTGTAGCTAGTATTTTTTAATTTTTCTTCTATTTTTTTTAAAAATTAGCTTTAATGAAATTGTCAAAAACCATTCAGTAATTCTGGATTCAATTTTATATTTATTAGCCTCTTCAAATAATCTCTTATCGTTTTTAATAATTTTATCTTTTTGTCTTTGAATGTCTTTCGTCCATTCATTTTGTCTTTGTTGTCTTCTGTTAGGAACCTTACCTTTACTATTTGCAACTAGTATTTCTGAATTTAAGTTATTAATGTGGTCATATAGTATTGATAAATAAAGATTGTAATATCTTAAAAAAGAGAAATATTTTTTTTCTTTTACGGATTCGATAATTAGCTCTCTTAAAATAATGTTTATATCATCTAAAATACTGTGTACTGTTAATATGTAATTTGAATAAGCACTACTTATATTTTTGTAGCTAGGTTTTAGAAGGTGAGTTAAAACTATATTTGAATTTTGATTACTTAAATATCTTTTAAAATACTCTTTTTCTGCTCTATTAAAAATACTAAAAGAATCTATTTTTGGAATTTCATCTTTTTTAGTTTCAATTAGAAAAAACTTGTGGTTTTCCCTCATTTCAAGCTCAAGCCATCTATTTCTAACTTTTAAATAATTTCGAGTAAAGACATTACTTAAATTACCAAAGTAATTATATTGACGTAAAATTTTTGCTATATATTTTTTATCATCAAATGTTAGAGACTTTCTTTTTGATAATAACAAAAGGAACTTTTCTAGTTTTTTATCTTTCCCAAGTTCTTTTAATTGTGATTCAAAAATCAGGTCGGTTATTTCCACAAGCGTTGCCCAGTTATGGTCAAGTCTATTTCTTAATTGCACTTCAACAACCTTACTGTCATTAGGTAATTGCAGATATAAATGAAGAGACTTATATCCATTTGCTTTAGGTTTTTTAATGTAGTCTCTTCTTTTTCTAACTGTAAATTTTTTAGAAATTAACTTTTCTAATTTATAAACTTCTCTATCATTATCAACGATGCATCGACATCCAGAGATATCCCACATTCTTGCAAATTTTTGTTCGTCTTTGGTGTTTTCTTTTCGTTTGAGCTTTCCAATAATTGTATCAATTCGTTTAATCCGATATGTTATAATTGCGTTTTTATTGACTCTTTTACTTAATGAGCTTAAAGAATTAAAAGTTGCATTTGTTGTCTCTTTGAAAGAGATTCTGTGTTCTTGAATTTGTTCTTTTGTAGAAGTTTGAATATTAGGGAATTCAGTTCTAATTTTATCGCCAAGTCTGTTTATGTCTCCGTTAGTTTTTAACGTTACTTTTATTTAATATTATTCGTTTTCAATTGAGTTAGCGATATTAGCTACAACGTTGTTGTATATGGTTTGTTGCGTGGTTTAAGCACCTAATTTAGCAAATAAAAACCGAACAGAAAATCCGCGAGGATTTTCGTAAGTAGGCTAGAACTAGCAATAAATTATATACGGTGTTACCTACCGTTTTTTTCTATTCAAAACTCAAAGCTTTATCAAATCTCGGTTCAATTATTATTTCCCCTTTTTTGTTTATAAAACCATAAAGTCCGTTTGTTTTAACATATGCCAAACCGCTTTGAAATTGTCCAGCACTTTCAAAAGTTGGTTCAATTATTATTTCTCCTTTTTTATCTATGTAACCCCAAAATCCGTTTTGTTTGAATTTGGCAAGTCCTTCCGAAAAATGTCCAAGGTCATCAAATGTTGGTTTTAATATCAAAATTCCTTTATCATTATATAAACCCCATTTTCCGTTTTTTTCAACAATTGCTCTTTTTTTGTAAAAATTACCAACTGCGTTGTAAAGAGGTGGAATAATTGTGTCTCCTTTTTTATTTACTCGACCTCTACCACTTGAAGTTTTGAAACTTCCAGGATAAGAATTAAGAGGCGACCATAATTTTTTGTATTCGTGTAGTTCTTTATTATATTCAATCAACTGACCTTTTTTATTCATTAAAAATGATTCTTCGTCAAATGTTATAACGTGAGCCAAATCCGATAAGAATGGATAACAGGTTTCATATTTTATTGGAATTACCATCTTTCCTCGTTTATTAATATAGCCACAACTATCATTTACTGTTACATCGGAAACTCCTTTAGAAAATCCTAAAAAAATGTCGTCGTATTTAAATGGAATTTTGACTCTTCCTTTTGTATCAATAAATCCATATTTTTTACCTTTTTGAACTGCAGATAGTCTTTGATAAAATGGATTCGCATCGTCATAAATTATCGGAATAACGATTTCTCCTTTTCTATTAATAAATCCATATTTTTCATCCTTTTCAACCATAAAGAGGTTTGTACTGTTGCTTTTTATTATGTAACCATAATCTGGTGGAACAATCATTTCTCCACTTCTGTTAATTAGTCCATATTTTTTGTCAATTTGCACGACAGCGGTTTGGTTAGATTTACAGCTAAAAATTGAAATTAGGATTAGTAAAATGGTGATTTTTTTCATAGATGACTTCGATTAAGAAGTATAAAATTCGGTTGTTATAGTTGTTTTTCCAAGCTTGAATTAGTGAATGGTGTCTTTCATTTAGTTAAGTTGCTCCAAATGGTAGGTAACGTGTTATATAACAACTTTTATCACCGATATCCCGTAAATAAATCGGGTTATAGTAAGACAATTATCATTGTTATCCCGTAAAGGTAATTTAATTATTTCATTATCCAAGTCGCATTT
>NZ_JBELDZ010000101.1:0-7252 GCF_042094015.1 Aurantibacter sp.
CAAGCTAACGCAACTTCTAAATAGTGAAGCTATTATTAGATGGAATATAGATAAACATTATTTAAAAGATTTACAAGCAAAAAACGTGACTATTGCTGAAACCTTTTTTATTGAAAAAGGCAACTCTAAAACCTTAGCGCAATTACATCAAGAATTAGATTGGAAAGAAACTGTTTTAAAACCTTGTATTTCTGGTGCTGCAAGACATACATATAAACTTAATGCGCAAAATTTACAACAACACGAAGTTATTTTTAAGACTTTAATAGCTGAAGAAAGCTTAATGCTACAACCTTTTCAATATAATATTGTAGAAAAAGGAGAAATTAGCTTAATGGTTTTTAACGGAAAATTTACGCATGCAGTTTTAAAGAAAGCCAAAGCTGGTGATTTTAGAGTTCAAGATGATTTTGGCGGAAGTGTACACGATTACAACCCAACAACTAAAGAGATTATTTTTGCAGAAAATGCTGTAAATGCTTGCATAGAATTACCAATTTATGCCAGAGTAGATATTTTTGAAGATAACAATGGAAACATAGCATTATCTGAATTAGAGCTAATTGAGCCAGAATTATGGTTTAGAAAAAAACCTGAAGCTGCAATTGTTTTAGCTAAAGCTATTGCGAATTTATTTTAATATGAAAAAACCTTTAACTTTTAAACGTATTCTTAAAATAGTAGCAGGAATTATTATATTCTTTACGTTACCAACTTTATTGTTATTTGGTTACGTTTATTTTAAATATAATGAAGACTTACCAATTTCTAAACCAAGTATAGAAGCAGATATTTTAGCTAAAAAAATGTTAGACGCTTTAGATTACAACGCATACAAAAATACAGACTATATAGAATTTACTTTTAAAAATAGGCATCATTACAAATGGCAAAAATCTAAAAACACTTGCGAAGTGTATTGGAAAAATTTTCAAGTAAATTTAGACTTATCAAACACCAAAAACTCTACTGTTTTAGTTGGTAAACAAATTTATAACGGAATAGAAAAAGATCAATACATACAGAAAGCCTTAAACTATTTTAATAACGACACGTTTTGGCTAGTTGCGCCATATAAAGTTTTCGATACTGGAACCACACGAGCCATAACAACAAATAAAGCTGGAGAAGAAGGCTTATTAGTATCTTACAATTCTGGTGGCTCTACACCTGGAGATGCTTATTTATGGCATTTAGACCAAAACAGCAAACCTAAAAGCTTCCAAATGTGGACCAGTATTTTGCCCATACAAGGTTTTCCAGCATCTTGGGATACTTGGACAACAACAAAAACAGACGCGCAATTGCCAACGTTTCACAAATTAGGTGTTTTTGGATTAGAGTTAACAGGAATAAAAACGAATTAGTAAAACTTGACTTTGTCAATTTTTTAAGCTAACTTCGTTTAACTGCTGATATAAAACATTAAAACGTGTTCATATCATCTTGTTAAACGAAATTTTCTATTCTTAAAAAAACAAAGCTTACTCACAAAGCAATAACATCTCTTCAATAGAGCCATTAAAATAATTTCCGTCTACGTGGCTTTCTATTCCATTTACAACCATTTTTTCTGAGAATTGGTGGAATTTCCAATCAATAGCTTTTAACTTGCTGTTTTTAGAATACGATGCAATCCATAACGGATAATCTTTAACATAACCTTTTAAATAATTGTTATAATAAGACAAACCTGAATAAATTATAGGTTTCTTTCCATACTTGGCTTCGGCTAATTTTAACCAATTTAAAATACCTACACGCAAATTAGCTTCGCCATAAGGACTTTGTTCTTCAATATCTAAAACAGGCGTAAAATCGCCTTTATTAAGCGCTACTTTACTAGCAAAGTTTTCAAACTGAAGTGAAGAACTTTCGCTTGGTCTATAGTAATGATAAGCACCACGAATAAAATGATGCTTTTTAGCATTTTCCCAATTTCGTTTAAAATGCTTATCGGCTCCATCTTTACCCATTGTTGCACGAAAAAACATAAACTTTATAGGATGTTTTGAGTTGTTAATTTCGTCCCAATCTAAAACACCATTGTAATGAGATACATCTATTCCAAAAGCATATTTAGAATTTGAAAGTTTTAAGTTTTCAATATTACCGTTTTTATAATGTGTAACATAATAACGGTTAGAAATATCTGCAACAATATAACCTGCCAAAATAACCACTAAAGCTATTAGAAATTTATTGTAATTAGTATAAGCTGTTTTTGGCTTCAATTAAAACTATTGTTTCTTATCTTCTTTAATTAATTTTTTTTGATATCGACCTTGAACTACATCAATAACAACAAGAATAACAATAACAAAATAGAAGGTTGTTTTACTCATTGGTACAATATGTTCTCCAAAAATTTCTAAATGTGCTAAATGTCCACCTTCGGTTAATAACATTACACCTACAATAAATAAAATAAATAAACCTAAAACCTCGTACATTCTGTTTTTAGCTAAAAATGTAGAAATTCTATCGGCTAGAAACAACATTAATAATCCGCTACAAACAATAGCAATTGCCATAATTATAAATGCTATAGTAGAGTCTTCAATTTCGCTAGTTAAACCAATTGCAGCTAAAATAGAATCGAAAGAAAATACTAAATTCATTATTACAATACTTGTAATTGCTGCACTAGCAGATTTGTTTCGTTTATTTCCGCCTTCTATATCTGTATTTAAATCATCTAAAGCTATCATATGCCAAATTTCCTTAATTGCAGTATACAAAATAAATCCACCACCAAGTAATACAATAATACTATGACCGTTAAACTGAAATTTAAAAACATCTCCAATACTTCCGGTTAAAAAAGAAAACGGTTCCTGAAAAAAATCAATAATAGAAACTAGAACAAAAAGTAACACTATTCTTAATATAATTGCTATTAGTATTCCTGTTTTTCTAACTCTTTTTTGATCTGTTTCTGGCGCTTTTTTAGATTCTAAAGAAATATAAAGTAAATTATCAAAACCTAAAACAGCTTGAAGCATTACTAACATTAATAAAGTAAAAAGATATTCTAACATAATAAACTTGTTTATTTAGATATAATTGATAATAAAATATAAAGCAATATAATTAATGGTATTGCTGCAAAATGAAGTACTATTAATAATACAACGCATAATATTAAAAACACGTAACGTATTATATTATTTTTAAAACTATAATCTTTAAATTTTAAAGCAAAAAGCTTAATGTTTGAAGTAAGGATATAACAACTAAATACTATTAAGCCAATTAAAAACCATTGATTTAAAATTATAGAATTAATTAAATCGTTATTCTGGAACTCTATAATTAAAGGCAAAGACATAATAAGTAATGTATTTGCTGGCGTTGGTAATCCTTTAAAAAAGTCTTGCTGCTCTACATCTATATTAAACTTTGCTAATCTATAAGCAGAAGCACAAGTAACAAACAAACCTATTAATGGCAAGACAGATGCTTTAAATCCACTAAATTGAAACATATCATTCCAATCTGTATTTGTATCTGCAAAAGCAGGAGCATCAATAGATAGGCTAATTAACTTAAATAGAACTATTCCTGGCACTAATCCACTTGTTACCATATCTGCTAAAGAATCTAGTTGTAAGCCAATTTCGGAAGACACATTTAATTTTCTAGCAAAAAAGCCATCGAAGAAATCGAAAAATATACCTAAAAACACAAAAAAAGCAGCTAAGATCAAACTATTGTTTACTGCAAAAATCACTGCAATACTTCCGCAAAACAAGTTTAATAAAGTTATAAAATTAGGAATGTGTTTTTTAATATCCATTTTGTATTCTTTTTTGTAAAAATAACAAACTATTTACGTCTAAAACAAACATAAACACAATATAGTATTATTTTAGAAGTTTAATATGTTGAAAAAATGTATCATCTTTGTAAAAAAATTGCAATTGAAACTTAAAGTAAGTCTTTTATTAGTTTTTATTAGCTTATCTCTAAATGCACAAAGCGTAAGAAAATATTCTAACGAATTTATGAATATTGGTGTAGATGCTGCTGCTTTAGGTATGAGTAATGCTGTAGTTGCAAAAACTATGGATGTAAATTCTGGTTATTGGAATCCTGCTGGTTTAGCTAAGCTAGAAGACAAGCAAATAGCATTAATGCATTCTAGCTATTTTGCTAACATTGCAAATTATGATTATGCTGCTTTTGCTATGCCTCTAGATGATGGAAAAAGTGCTATTGGTGTTAGTTTAATTCGTTTTGCTGTTGATGATATTCTTGACACAACAGAGTTGATAGACGAGCAAGGAAACGTAAACTATGATAGAATAAAACTATTTTCTACAGCAGATTATGGTGTAACATTTTCTTATGCAAGACACTTACCAATAGAAGGTTTGTATTATGGTATTAATGCCAAAATTATTAGACGTGTTATTGGTGATTTCGCCTCTTCATGGGGTTTTGGTCTTGATGCAGCATTACAGTTTGAAAACCAAAATAATTGGAAGTTTGGTATTATGGCAAGAGATATTACTACAACTTATAATAATTGGGCTTTTAATGAAGAAGCCTTTGCTAGAGTACAAAATGCTGTTGAAGGACAAAATCAAGAGCTACCAGAAACTGCAGAAATTACTATTCCGAAACTTCAAATTGGAATGAGTAAAAAATTTGTTTATAGACACGATTATAGCTTAGAAGCTGAGTTTGATATAAATATGAGATTTGCACAAACTAACGATATTATTTCTACCAAAAGCATAAGTGTAAATCCGGCTTTAGGATTTGAATTTGGTTATATAGATATGGTTTACCTTAGAACTGGTGTAGGGAATTTTCAACGTGAATTACAATTTGACAATTCCGAAAGAACTTCTTTTCAACCAAGTTTAGGTTTAGGTTTTAAATACAAAGGCGTACATTTAGATTATGCCTTTACAGATATTGGAGACCAAAGTGTAGCCTTATATTCTAATGTGTTTTCTGTGAAATTAGATTTTAGTTTATTTAGATAATATGAACTTAAAAAGACTTCCCTTTTTAGTATCCATTCTATTTTTTACCTTTTCCTTTGGACAATCTACATTATTAGAACAGGCCAAAATAAGCATACTTACAATAGAGCAAGGCAAAAACATTTCTGATGCTTTTGGACATTCTGGAATTAGAATTAAGAATGGTAAAGAAGATGTTGTTTATGATTACGGTAGATATCCATTTAACGATCCAAATTTTATACTTAACTTCTGTAAAGGCAAATTAGATTATTCTATTGGGAAAGAGTCTTACAGAGACTTTATGTATCGTTACAAATACTTTAACAGAAGTGTAAAAGAGCAAGTTTTAGATTTAACTTTTGAAGAAAAACAAACCTATTACAACTACATTCTAAACAATTACAAACCACAAAACAGAGTTTATTCTTACGATTTCTTTTTTGACAATTGCGCCACAAAAATTCACGAAGTCACAAATACTGTATTAAATAATAGTATTGACTTTAAAACACCTAAAAGCTATTCTCCCAAAACATTTAGAACTTTAATACAAGACGAATTAAACAAAAATTCGTGGGAGAGTTTTGGTATTGATTTAGCGTTAGGTTCTAAAATAGACCAATTAGCAACAGAGAAAGACCATATGTTTTTACCAAAAAACGTATATACTTTTTTTAAAGTAGCAACTATAAACAATAAAACTCTTGTAAAAAGTAATAAAACCATTTTTAAGGCTAAACCAATAAATAACAACTCTTTTATAACTCTGCTTTGGAGTCCTTTAGTTATTTGTATTTTATTAGCTTTATTTATTATTTATAAAACTTACAAAGACTTTAAACAAAGTACGAGAAGTCGTTTTTTAGATGTTATAATTTTTACTATTACAGGTTTAATTGGTGTTTTATTACTTTTATTATGGTTTGCTACAGACCATAATATGACTGCACACAATTACAATATACTTTGGGCTTTTCCTTTAAATTTATTATTTATAAAAGCAGTTATAAACAAAACACCAAGTATTTTAGTTAGTAAATACTTTATGTTTTTAATTTTAATGCTTGTATTAATGTGTACGCATTGGATTTCTGAAGTACAACGCTTTGCGTCTACCATATTACCTTTAATAATTGCCTTATTAATAAGATATATTTATGTGTTTTGGTTTGTTAAATCTCAAAATAAATAATTGTATTTATTTTTAATTCACTCTTAAGAGCAAACTTGACTTTATCATTTTTTTAAGCTAACTTCGTTTAACTGCTGATATAAAACATCAAAACGTGTTCATATCATCTTGTTAAACGAAGTTCCTCAGAAACAAATTTTACTGACCTCTATAAAAGATAACCGTACTTAAAGTTTTAAAGAAGATGTTAAGGTCTAAAAGAAAGCTTCTATGCTTTATATAATATAAATCGTATTGAAGTTTAACTAAGCTATCATCGTAACTAGAACCGTAACGAGATTTTACTTGAGCCCAACCTGTTAAGCCTGGTTTAACAATATGTCTGGTTTGATAAAATGGAATACTTTTAGATAATTCTGTTACAAATTCTGGTCGTTCTGGTCTTGGTCCTACAACACTCATATCTCCTTTTAAAATATTGTAAAATTGTGGTAATTCATCAAACCTAGATTTTCTTAAAAAGCGCCCAAAAAGTGTAACTCTAGTATCGTTTTTTTCTGCCCAAATCGCACCATCTTTTTCTGCTTCTACTATCATAGATCTTAACTTATAGATCTTAAAGTTTTTTGCGTTTTTCCCAACTCTATATTGACTATAAAATAAAGGCCCACGATTTGCTATTAAATTTCCAATTAAAATTATTGGTAAAACCAATAAAGATAAAACCAAACCAACAAACGCAACTAAAATGTCTAATGTTCTACGACTAGCCAAATAAAGTCTATTTTTATTATTTCTACTGAAAGGGAAATATTTGTAAAAATCTTTTCCTACATACTGAACTGGTACACGAAACGTCATATCTTCATATGCTTGAGTATACTCTTTTATAGGGAAACCATTTTCTAACAACAACAATAAATCTGAATACAGTTGAGATGTAATAGCTTCAGAATCGTATGTAGCAACTACAATTTCAGAAATTTTCTGTTCTTCAATTGTCTTTAAAAAATCTGATGGCAAATATTCATCAATTTTATTAAATTTTTTAGGTGAATTCTCGTGTTTTTCACAATTAATAAATCCAATAATTTTATAATTTGGATCTGCAGATTGTAACGTTTTATATATGCCTTTAATA
>NZ_JBELDZ010000102.1:0-7114 GCF_042094015.1 Aurantibacter sp.
TTATTTACTGTTGCCTAATAATTATTCCGAAGGTCTTTTTGTTGTTTTTATTATTGGAATTGCAAAGCTTTTTAATAGTGTTTTAGGAAATAATAATTCTATTTTGTTTTATAGTAATTATTATAGAATGGTACTTGTTTTTGGTGTGCTAGCGGCTATAATTACAGTTGTTTCTAATATTATATTAATTCCTATTCTTGGTTTGAATGGAGCAGCTCTAGCTAGCTGTATTACAATATTTATTTATAATACAATAAAATTAGTTTTCGTAAAAATTAAGTTTAAGTTATCGCCTTTTAGTATTAAATCTATTCAAGCTTTTTTGATTATGACAGCTTGTTTTTTAAGTTTCTATTTTTGGGATATTTTAGAGTTTCCAGTATTAAGTATTATTATTAAATCTGGTTTGTGCAGCCTTATTTTTTTAGTATCTATTTATAAAATGAAACTTTCTGAAGACATTAATGGTATGATTGATTCTACTTTGAATCTTATTAATAAAAAAACCTTCAAATAAATAATTATTTACTTGAAGGTTAATTAACTAAACTAACTAATATTTTATCTTCTTGTTGATCTAGAACTTCTTGTTCTTGAAGATGTACTTCTTGAATTTGTGCTTGAAACTCTTGATGAGCTACTAACATTGTTTCTACTAGATCTTGGTATACTTTTAATACCAGACGTTCTTGATTTTGTATTAGTTACAGAACGACTTGGTCTTGGTGTAGAAGTAGTAGAGGTAATATTTCTACTTGGTCTAGTTGTACTTATTGTTCTTGGACGCGTTGTACTTTGTGTTGCCACTGGACGGCTAGGTCTAGGCGTATTTTGATGCGTTGTTGATCTAGTTGGTCTTGTTATAGTTGAATTATTGCTTGGTCTTGGTGTGGTTGTAATTGCCGTATTTGTTCTAGGTCTGGTACTATGATTTGCTCTAGTCATACCTTCGCTACGAGTAGCTAATGTTCTATTTCTAGAAATTGTTTGTCCTCTTCTGCTAGCAATTGCAGTTGTTCTTCTATAATTGTTAATAAAAGGTCTGTTGTATATGTATCGTATTGGTGTATAAAATCTTCTATAAGGTCTATTATAAAATACACAATGTTTAAAAGAAGGTATTCTATAGTAATTATGCCAAGGTCTAAAAATATAACCTCTATTATATATATTTATAAATCCTGTACAATGAGAAAATCTATTATATCTGTTATAATGAACATATAATCCACCAATATTATTTATATAACCTCTATTGTTATAGTTAATAAACACATTTCCAACTTGACTTACTCGTCCGTAATAGTCGTAAAAGACTGGTACATTTTCTATTTGAATTATAGCACCAAACTCATCATATTGTAAATATGGGTTGTAGTTATATCCAGAATTAAAGCTAATTCCAGAACTATGGTTTCCAATACTAACAGAAACTTGAGGTCCACGATTTTGCATATAGAAATCAAATTGTCCATCTCTAAAAACTGAAAACTCAATACCTTGTTCATTAAAAATGAAAGAATTTCCATAACCAGAATTATAAGATGTATTAATATAATTTAGTTTTGTAGTTTCAGTAGTGCTTGCATTAACAGTTATTAAACCTAGTAGTAATCCTGTAAATAAGTAAATAAGCTTTTTCATAATTTAATGTATTAGTTCAACATATTAAGTATTTCAATCTTCGTGCCAAAAATATTTTAGATGCTTAAAGTGTTGTAAATACTATAAAAGTTAAAAATCTCTTATATTCGCACAAAGAATATTTATTTCTACTATTAATGATTGATGGAAAAAAAATAATTGTTGTTCTTCCGGCTTATAATGCTGAAAAAACATTAGAAAAAACCTATAATGAAATTCCTTTTGATATTGTAGATGATGTGGTTTTGGTAGATGATTTAAGCACAGATAAAACAAGTTTTTTAGGTAAAGAACTAGGAATAAAGCACATTATTAGGCATACTAAAAACAAAGGTTATGGAGGAAATCAAAAATCTTGTTATAATAAAGCATTAGATCTTGAAGCTGATATTGTTATTATGTTACATCCAGATTACCAATACACGCCAAAATTATTGCATTCTATGAGTTATTTAATAGCTAATGATGTGTATGATGTGGTTTTAGGATCGCGAATTCTTGGAAAAGGTGCTTTAAAAGGTGGAATGCCACTTTATAAATATGTAGCAAATAGAATTTTAACGCTTTTGCAAAATATTTTAATGAATCAAAAACTTTCTGAGTATCATACTGGTTACAGAGCTTTTTCTAAAAAAGCATTAGAAAATATTAATTTTGAAATCAATTCGAACGATTTTGTGTTCGATAATCAAATGTTAGCACAGTTGTGTTTTGAAGGTTATGAAATTGCAGAAATTACATGTCCAACTAAATATTTTGAAGAAGCATCTTCAATAAACTTTGGAAGAAGTGTAACTTATGGGTTAGGCGTTTTAAAAACGTCTTTTCAATATTTTGGTAATAAGACCTTAGGGATTTCATCTTATTTATTTAAAAAATAATATGTTTTTAAATCAGAAATCAGCTTTAATATTTACTTATTCCATAGCCATTTGTTTGGTTTTGTTGTCTGTAAATAATGCTTTTTTTTGGGACACAGTTCAATTAGGCTCAAGACACGCCACCTATTTTTATAATATTAATTTTAGTTCTTTTTTACTACCAAATAATATGGATAGCGGTCATATTCCTGCGTTTGGTTATTATTTAGCTGTAATTTGGAAACTATTTGGAAGAACGTTATTGGTTAGTCATTTAGCATTGTTTCCTTTTGTAATTGGGATTGTTTATCAGTTGAATAAATTAGTGACTCATTTTTTTGAACAGAAGTATCAAGGCATTGTATTATTAATGGTTTTTTTAGAAGCTTGCCTGTTATCTCAAATCACATTAGTTTCTCCAGATGTAGTTTTAGTTTTCTTATTTCTAATGGCTATTAATGCAATTTTAAAGAACACTAAACTAGTTTTGTGTAGTGCTATTATAGGACTTTTCTTGATAAGTATGCGAGGAATGATGGTTGCTTTGTCTTTACTTTTTATAGATATTTATGTAAATATTCAATGTAATTTATCATTTAAAAGCGTGTTTAAGAGTCTTTTAAGCCGAAGTGTTATTTATTTACCTGCGCTATTAATATTTATAGTTTTTAGTATTTATCACTTTAATCAAGTTGGTTGGATTGGTTTTCATAGTAATTCACCGTGGAAAAATAGTTTTGAAGCTGTTGACTTTAAAGGTGTTTTATATAATTTAGGAATTGTTGGCTGGCGCTTTTTAGATTCCGGAAAAGTAGTTGTTTGGCTGATTTTTATTCTTTTGTTATTGAGATATAAAAAGCAATTATTTGTTTCTAAGAAGGTTAAGTTTTTAACAATATCGTTTGCGATTATAGCTTTGGTTTTGATATTAAATATAATTTGGGCAAAAGGTTTACTACAACATAGATACTTATTGCCAGGTTATCTAATATTTTCTATTTTTGTAGCAAAGTTATTGTTCTCGAAATTAACTTCAACTTCATTTAAAAGAGTAGCAACGATAACCTGGTTAGTTGTTATGTTAACAGGAAATTTATGGGTTTATCCACAACATATTTCTAAAGGTTGGGATAGTACTCTAGCACATTTACCTTATTATAATTTACGAAAGGAAAGCATTCAATTTTTAAAAGATGAAAACATTAGAGTAGAAGAAGTTAGTACTTTTTTTCCTAATAATATGAGTTTCGATTTTCTTGATTTAAACTCGAATAAAGATTTGTTTACGTCTTTTGAAAATAAAAATGAATATGTATTTTTTTCTAATGTTTTTAATTTGAAAGATGAAGACTATAAGTTGTTAACTACTAATTATACTTGTATTAAGAAATTTAACAGTCTAACCGTATATATTTACATTTATAAAAAAAATCCAGAATAATTAAATCCTGGATTTTAAGTTAATTTATATAAGGCTTACAATTAAGAACGTTTCAATTTTTTAATTTTCTTATCCTTACCATTTTTTTTGTAGTAATAATAGTCATTATCTGCATTATTTTGATGCTGTGACACATTATAATTCCCAATAAAATTATTGCGGTTATATCTATTTACATGACCAGTAATTCTAACAACTCTATGATTCCTGTAATAGATATGTAATCCGCCAACTCGTGTCAAATAACCAGATCTATTGTAATTAATATAAACAGAACCAATACGTTTTATTTGTCCATATCGATTATAGTTTAAAAATACATTACCAATTCGTCTTACTTTTCCATCTCTATCGTGTGTAATAATTACACCTCTTGGTCTTGGCGTGTAATAAGTTCCTGGCGCACCATATGTAGTATTTATTGCTCTACGTTTGTTTGTGGTAGCTGTTTTTCTATAATAAACATTTCCTTGAGTTGTATTTAATTCTGTATTAAAATCGAAACTACCATCTGGAAAAATTAAAAATTCTACTCCACGTTCTATAAACGTAATTGGTTGATTGTAATAAAAATTCATTCTTAAATCTTCACCTTGCGATGCAGATTTATGTTCTGCTGCTACAGGCGCTATTCCAAATAACAAACCTGTAAATAATAGTACTATTGTTTTCATAGTAAAAGGGTTTTAGATTTTGCCTACTTTTAAGCGTTTCGGCTTTCGCTATTATAGTTGTATTTTCAATTTGTGTGCCAAAAAAATAAAATAGAAGTAAAGTTTATATAAAAAAGTTACTTTTACATTACTAATTAAACTACAATATTAATGGCTTATCATTCTTGTAAAAACTGTAATCATCCTTTTGGAGTAGCATATAAATATTGTCCTAATTGTGGTTTAAAACAAGTTGATAAATTATCTGTTAAGTCTTTATTTAATAACACAATACAGAATTATTTTGCTTTTGATGCACGCTTTTTTAAAAGCATTATTCCTTTACTTTTTAAACCAGGTTTTTTGCCAAAACAATTTGTGAAAGGTAAACGTTTAACGTATTTGCATCCTGCACAATTGTACCTATTTAGTACTATTTTATTTTTCTTTATATTTTCTTTTCTAGCTAGTGTGGATGCAGATGAGATGGACGCAACTATAAATAAAGCTTTTAAAACAGCTTCAAAAAGAGAAGACGAGTTAAAAGTTAAAAGTATTGTTAATGATTCTGTTAAAATTCATAATATTAGCGAAGACAATAAACAGAATGTTTTAAACCAAAGTAACTTGTCTAATAGTATAAATGATAATGATGATATTTTAAAAATAAATACTGACGGAATTAATTTCTTTAAAAATAAACAAGCTCTTGACTCTTTAATAGCTTTGAATGCGCCAGAAAAATCTATTTATAAAGAAATGGGGATGAATGAAGATGCAAGTTATTTTAAAAGGAAACTTTATAAACAATTTTTTAAACTTTATAAAAAACATAATCTAGGTAGTCTTTACAAGCATTTTATTGGTAGTGTACCAATTGCGTTATTTTTCTTGTTACCAATTTTTGCGTTACTTTTAAGACTGTTTTATTATAGCAGTAAAGTTTTTGTAAATCATTTAGTCTTTAGTTTTTATTACTTTTCATTCGCCTTTTTTTTGTTCTCAATAAACCTTGTTATTTCTTATATTGTTGACTTAGGTATTTATAATGTGATTCTTTTTATTTGCTTAGTAACCTATTTAATAATTGCTATAAAAAACTACTATAATAAAAAATGGATTGGAACATTTTTTAAAACTATAGCTTTATTATTATCTTATTGGCTCTTTATTATACCATTAGCTATAGCAGTAACTTTAGTTATCTCTTTTATGTTTTATTAACAGAAAAGTTCAAATTTAACTTAGACTTAAATAGTGTTTTAAGTACTTTATCTTGTTTTTTAGTTTTTAATCTATTATTTTTTAACTCTGTTAAAGACCTAAAACTAAGTTTATATTATAATTAATGAATATTTTACTTGCTATCCTTGCTGTTATATTACTATTTATTGTTTACTCATTTTATATAACAACACAAAAAATTAAATATAGGCGTCAGAAAGGAGTTGATCTTAGAAAGAAAAACATTTATTATAGATTTGTAGCTAAAGCTTTTTTAAAGAAATTACCTGCTTAGAGTTTGTCTTTTAAATATTTACCAGTAATAGAAGTTTTTGTCAATACTAATTCTTCTGGAGTTCCATTTCCAGCTAAATTACCGCCGTATTTTCCGCCTTCAGGACCTAAATCTATAATATAATCTGCACATTTAATTAGTTCTAAATTATGTTCTACAACAATTATAGAATGTCCATTTTCTAATAAAGCATTAAAAGATTTTAATAATTTTTGAATATCATGAAAATGAAGTCCAGTTGTTGGTTCATCAAAAATAAATAGGGTGTTATCTTTTTTGTTCCCTTTCCCTAGAAATGTTGCTAATTTTATGCGTTGCGCTTCTCCACCAGAAAGTGTAGAGGAACTTTGCCCTAGAGTTACGTAGCCTAAACCTACATCTTGTAATGGTTGTAGTTTGTTTTTTATTTTAGTTGCGTTATTAACTCTAAAGAAATCAATGGCATCGTCTATAGTTAGATTTAAAATATCATCAATATTTTTATCGGCAAAATTAACTTCAAGCACTTCTTTTTTAAAGCGTTTTCCTTTACAGGTTTCGCATTCTAAATGGACATCTGCCATAAACTGCATTTCGATAGTAACTTCGCCTTCACCTTTGCAGGTTTCACATCTTCCGCCATCTACATTAAAACTAAAATGTTTGGCTTGGTAATTTCTAATACCACTTAAAGCTTGCTTAGCATATAGAGCTCTAATATCATCGTAAGCTTTTACATAGGTAACAGGATTTGACCTAGAAGATCTTCCTATAGGATTCTGATCTACAAATTCTATATTCTGAATATTAGCAAAATTCCCTTTTAATTCTGTGAATTGTCCTGGTTTGTCTCCAAACCCTGTTAGTTTTTTCTGAATTGCTGGATATAATATTTTTTTAACTAACGTACTTTTTCCACTACCTGAAACACCAGTAATTACAGTTAACATTTCTAACGGAAACTAAACATCAATGTTTTTTAAGTTGTTTTCTCTTGCTCCAATTACATCTATACTGT
>NZ_JBELDZ010000103.1:0-6351 GCF_042094015.1 Aurantibacter sp.
AGAGCATCTCCCTTTTAAGGAGAGGGTCCTGGGTTCGAGCCCCAGCCAGATCACTTTTTAAAAGTTAAACCTAAAGGTTTAACTTTTTTTTTGTGTCATTTTAAATTTCTGTTAATTATTTCTAAATCTTTTACAAAATAATAAATTAATTAGATTTGTTTAATTAATTTTACCAAACAATGAACAACATAAAAAATAAATTCAGTATTAAAGATCTTGAAAATCTTTCAGGAATTAAAGCTCATACAATAAGAATATGGGAAAAGCGCTATAATCTTTTTAATCCAAATAGAACAAATACTAACATTAGGTATTATAGTTTAGATAGTCTTCAAAAGCTATTAAACATCTCTTTTCTAAATTCTAATGGGATTAAAATATCTAAAATAGCAAAACTTTCATCCATAGAAATATGTGATAAAGTTCGAGAAATATCCATTAGCTCTAAAAATAATAACCATATTATTGATGTTTTTAAATTAGCTATGTTAAACTTTGATCAAGCTTTATTTATTAAAACATATAATGAGTTGATTAGTGAATATGATTTTAAGACGATCTTCTTTAGTTACTTTGTCCCGTTTTTAAATGAAATAGGTCTACTGTGGCAGACAAATACAATAACACCATCACACGAACATTTTATTGTAGAATTAATAAAACAAAGAATATTAGTTAATACTGAAAAAAGCTCAAAAGGAATAGAATCATCCAAATCAAAAGAAACCTACGTACTGTTCTTACCTGATAATGAAATTCATGAATTAGGCTTACTTTTCATTAATTATGAAATTCTAAATAAAGGACACCATACTATATATTTAGGTCAGAGTGTTCCTATTGAAAGTATGATAAGTTTAATGGATTTTTATTCAAAAATAACTTTCATTTCCTGTTTTACTATAAAACCTGAGGCTAATGACATTAAGAAATATTTAAAAGAATTCAACAAAAAACTATTACACAACACTTCAAACGAATTATTAATTTGTGGTAGAATGACTGAAGTAATTCCAGATTCTATTTCAAACAAAGTATCAACCTATAAATTTTCCAAAGAGATTATAGATACTATAGAATCTACTCCAATTTATGAATAAAAACATTGCAATAATTGGTTCAGGCTTTTCAGCACTTTCTGCTTCATGCCATTTAGCTAAATCTGGACATAATGTAACAGTTTTCGAAAAGAATGAAACAATTGGTGGTCGCTGTAGACAATTTAAAAAACAAGGTTTCATTTTTGATATTGGTCCAAGTTGGTACTGGATGCCAGATATATTTGATAAGTTCTTTGCTGAATTTGATAAAAAAACTTCAGATTATTATCAACTAAATAAGCTAAGTCCAGCTTATAAAATTTTTTTCGAAGACGATACAATAACTATTGGTGATTGTATGGATAAAATTTGTTTAGAATTTGAACGAATAGAGAACGGCAGTTCAATTCCATTAAAGAAATTTATAAAAACAGCTCAAGAAAACTATGAAATTGCTATAAATAAAGTTGTTTTAAAACCAGGAATATCACCTTTAGAATTAGTAACTCCAGAGACAATAACACGCTTAGATCAGTTTTTCAAAACTATAAGTAGCGAAGTAAGAAAACGTTTTAAAAACCCCAAATTAATATCAACTTTAGAGTTCCCTGTTTTATTTTTAGGTGCAAAACCAAATAAAACACCTTCGTTTTATAGCTTTATGAACTTTGCAGACTTTGGATTAGGAACTTGGCATCCAGAAGGCGGAATGTATAAAGTTATTGAAGCAATGGAATCTTTAGCAAAAGAGCTAGGTGTGAAGTTTAAAACAAATGCTCCTGTTTCTAGGATTAATGTTAATAATAAAAAAGCTTCATCAATAGAAGTTAATAATGAAATATTAAAATTTGATATTGTTTTAAGTGGTGCAGATTATCATCATTCTGAAACTTTATTAGATCAAAGATACAGACAATATTCAGAAAAGTATTGGAGTAAAAAAACATTTGCACCTTCTTCCTTACTTTTTTATGTAGGTTTTAACACCAAAATAGAAAATATAAATCACCATAATTTATTTTTTGATACAGATTTTGAAAAACACGCACAAGAAATATATGATAGTCCTAAATGGCCTTCAGATCCATTATTTTATGCTAATTTCCCGTCAGTAACAGATAAAACTATGGCTCCAGAAGGTTATGAAACAGGATTTTTTCTTATTCCAATTGCTCCAGGAATAGAAGATACACCAGAATTGAGAGAAAAATATTTCAACTTAATTTTATCTCGTCTTGAGCTAAGAATTGGACAAAAAGTAAAAAATAATATTATATTTAAAGAAAGTTTTTGTGTAAACGATTTTATAAGCGAGTATAATTCCTATAAAGGAAATGCTTATGGAATGGCAAACACATTACTTCAAACCGCCTTTTTAAGACCAAATCTAAAAAGTAAAAAAGTAAACAACCTATATTTTACTGGTCAATTAACAGTTCCTGGACCTGGAGTTCCTCCAGCATTAATTTCAGGAAAGTTGGTTGCCGATTTAATAAACAAAAACCACAATTAAAATGAAAAGTTTATTTGATTCAGTTTCATACAAATGCAGTAAAGTTGTTACTAACTCTTATAGCACCTCATTTTCTTTAGCCACAAAAATGCTGTCAAATTCTATTAGGCAAGACATCTATAATATATATGGATTTGTTCGCTTTGCAGATGAAATTGTAGATTCATTTCATGATTATGACAAACCTTCATTATTTGAAGACTTCGAAATAGAATTAAAAAAATCACTAACTAATAAAATTAGTTTAAATCCAATTTTAAATGCCTTTCAATTTACTTATCACAACAGTAATATAGATAAGCATATGGTAGATTCTTTTATGAAAAGTATGAAGTTAGACTTAACAAAATCAACCTATCTAACTGACCAAGAATACAAAGATTATATTTATGGATCTGCAGATGTAGTAGGGCTAATGTGCCTAAAAGTATTTGTTAAAGGAGATAATTCTAAATATGAAGAATTAAAAGATACAGCAATGTCCTTAGGTTCTGCATTTCAAAAAGTAAATTTCCTTAGAGATTTAAAAGCAGATTTTGACACTTTAGAACGCACATATTTCCCGAATACAGATTTAAATAATCTAACTGAAAAAGACAAACAAGAAATTATTAAAGATATTGAAAGTGATTTCAAAAAAGGTTTAGATGGTATAAAAAAGCTACCTTTAGAAGCTAAATTTGGTGTTTTTATGGCTTACAGGTATTACAGTCAATTATTGAAAAAAATAAAAAAAACGCCTGCCTTAGAAATAAAATCTACCAGAATTAGAGTTCCCAATTATAAGAAATTTGAACTACTAACAAGAAGCTACGTAAAGTATCAACTTAACTTAATATAAAATAAAAACAATGCAAAATTTATATTGGATATTAGTTTTTTTAGGTGTGTTTAGTGCTATGGAATTTATGGCCTGGTTTACACATAAATATGTTATGCATGGTTTTTTATGGTCGCTACATAAAGATCACCACCATAAAGATCACAAAAGCTGGTTTGAGCGTAATGATGCTTTTTTTATATTTTATGCAATAGTGAGTATGACTTGCTTTTACTTATGGAGCTATGAAAGTATTTGGTATTGTTTACCTATCGGTTTAGGGATAATGGCATATGGTGCTACTTATTTTTTAGTTCACGATATATTTATACACCAACGCTTTAAACTATTCAGAAACGCAAACAATTGGTATGCTAAAGGCGTTAGAAGAGCTCATAAAATGCATCATAAACATTTAGGCAAAGGCGATGGGGAATGTTTTGGAATGCTTTTCGTTCCGTTTAAGTATTTTAAGAGATAAATCTATAAATGAAACAAAATCATTTTGATTATATTATTATAGGACAAGGGTTAGCCGGCTTAAAGCTGGCTTTATCTTTTAAAAACGATGTGTTTTTTAAAGACAAAAAAATAGCTTTAATTGATAAGGATTCAAAAAGAACAAATGATAAAACTTGGTGTTTTTGGGAAACCTCAACTAACAGCTTAGAGCATTTAGTTTCTAAAAAATGGTCTGAAGCTAAAGTTTACGGGAATAAAAAATGCATAAAAATTGCCTTAAAACCTTATAATTATAAAATGATAAAATCACTAGATTTTTATAATTATGCTAAAAAGACACTAAAAGAAAATTCAAATTTTTATTTTATTTCAGAAAATGTATTTTCTACTAATAACTCTACAATAACAGTAATAACAGATAAAAATAGATATACTTCAAATCATATTTTTGACAGTAGAATTCCTGAAGAATTTCATTTAAAAAAAGAAAATTACATCAATATTATTCAACATTTTAAAGGTTGGGTAATTACAACAAAAACAAATCATTTTAATCCAGATGAAATTACAATGATGGATTACAGGTTAAAAGATGGTAATAAAACCTCTTTTATGTATGTATTACCGTTTTCTAGAACCGAAGCACTAGTAGAATTTACTTATTTCACAGATGAAGTTGTCTCAGATAAAGTTTATGATAAATTCTTAAAAAAATACATTTCAGAGCAACTTAAAATTACAGATTACAAAATAAAAGAAACAGAAAAAGGACAAATTCCAATGTCAACATTTCCGTTCGAGGATTATTCAACTAAAAACATAACAAAAATCGGTACTGCTGGCGGATGGGTTAAAGGTTCAACTGGTTATAGCTTTAAACATACCGAAAAAAAAGTGTCAAAAATTCTTCAGAACATAAAAGACAACCAATTACCTTCTAAAGGGCTAATCAACGCAAAGTATAAGTTTTACGATAAAATTTTCTTAAAAGTCTTGTTAGATGAAAACAACAAAGGTGAATGGGTTTTTACAAATTATTATAGTAAAAATAACATAAAAACAATGTTTAGATTTTTAGATGAAGAATCTACCCTACTTGAAGATTTAAAAATTATGTGGTCGTTATTTAGTTTCAGTTTTATAAAAGCTTTTTTAAAAACATTAAAAGTTTAACCATTATAAATTAGAATAACCTTGTGCTCTAAATATTAAATCTCTAACTAAATCTCTAACTTTATTACTATTCCAATTAGCTGCGCCTTCCTTAAAAATACGAACTCTATTTTTATGATCTATTAATAATGTTCTTGGAATTGTATTTGGTCTAAAATATATGCTTTTTGGGTTTTCTTGCGGCATATAAACTGGAAAATTGTAATTATTTCCTTTTAAAAATTTTGAAATTGTTTCTGGATCTTCATTAGAAACAAAAACAAAATCCATTTTTGTCCCAAAATCATTATATAAAGCCTGCATACTTGGTAATTCTGCTACACATGGCGGACACCAAGTTGCCCAAAAACTTATAATTTTTACTCTATGTTCAGTTTCATTAAAATTATAGTTATTCCCTTTTAAATCTTTCAACTTAAAATCTAATGTCTCTACTGTTTGAAGCTCTGTTTCAAAAGAAGGAGAGAATTGCGAAATCAATTTCTGAACCTGTAATTGCAGCGGTTGCCTTGTTTGGGGTATTACAAGTATTAAAACAATAAGAATACTTATAATGTTTTGAAAACTAAACTTAAACTTTTTTACTGAAAACATATATTATAATATATATAAATTCCACATTTAATTTTATAATTTTAAAGACCATTTAATTAATAAAAAAGGCTTCCAAATTAACGGAAGCCTTAAAATTATTATACTTAATATATTTAATTAAGCATTATTTTCTTTCTTAATTAAATTTAAGGCAGAACCTTCATTATACCAATCAATTTGAGATTGATTGTATGTATGATTTAATTCAATAACATCTTTAGATCCATCAGCATGTACAAACTCTAAATTTAAAGTTTTACCAGGCTTAAATTCGTTTAAATCTAAAAAGTTAATAGTATCATCTTCTAAAATTTTATCGTAATCCTGCTCATTAACAAATGTTAACCCTAACATACCTTGTTTCTTAAGGTTTGTTTCGTGAATACGAGCAAAAGATTTTACAATTACAGCAGCAACACCTAAATGTCTTGGTTCCATTGCAGCATGTTCTCTAGAAGAACCTTCTCCATAGTTATGATCTCCAACAACTACTGAATTAATACCTGCAGCTTTATATGCTCTTGCTGTATCTGGAACTCCTCCAAACTCTCCCGTTAATTGATTTTTTACAAAATTGGTTTTCATACCAAATGCATTTACCGCACCAATTAAACAGTTGTTAGAAATATTATCTAAATGTCCACGAAAACGTAACCAAGGTCCAGCCATAGAAATATGGTCGGTTGTACATTTTCCATGTGCTTTAATTAATAATTTAGCACCTTTTATTTCGTTACCAATTGGTGTAA
>NZ_JBELDZ010000104.1:0-6313 GCF_042094015.1 Aurantibacter sp.
GTAAAGGTAATTTAATTATTTCATTATCCAAGTCGCATTTTTTTGTTGTAATTATTATAAAAAAAACAGATAAAAAACCATCTTAAAACAATAAAGCTAGTAAGTGATAAACTATTAACGCTTCACAATCTGCTTGACTTCATATCTAATAAAAGGATCGCCAAGTAATACATCTTCTATAAAACGTGTTATGTAATGATGTTGGTAATAAAAGTAAGTATCTCCATGTTGGTGTTCTCCATTTTCTATTGTAAATAGCTGGCAACTTCCATTTAAATCTTCTACGTGCTTAGTAATACTATAAGAACCAGCTAAACTTAAATAACCTGTAGCATCTTTTGGACAATTTCTATGAGATCCAGTTTTATATGGTACTGTTGTATCGTTTTTACCGTGAAATAAAAACATTGGAATTTTATTTTCTGGAGTAATTAAATTTATATCTAATAAAGCTCCAGAACCAGCAATTAATCCTGCGTATTTAAAATCTTCTGGGAAAGCAGTATTAAATTCATTTAAAATATAAGCCGAATGTAAAATACTTTCTGCCCCAGCGCTTGTTCCTGCTAAAAATATTTTGGAAGTATCAATTTTTAGTTTTTCATTTTTTTCGATTAAAAAAGAAGTGGCTTGTTTTATTTGATTAGCAACATTTAGAATAGTTTGTTTTTTTTCTTCGGTAGTTCCGTTACAACCAAAATCTTTACCTTTCATAAAAAGGGTATAATCTATAGTAGCTGCTGCAATGTTGTTTTCGGCTAAGTATTTACATAAGTTATAACCATCTTTTCTGTTTCGTTCTGAGAATCCACCACCATGAACATAAATTACTAATGGTGTTTTTGTAGTATCTTTCTTTTTTGATTTAGGTAAAAAAATATCTAATTTCAATTTTGTACTATCATTTTTAACGTATTTAAACGTTTTTTTAGATTGCGAAAACATTGAGCTGAAGAATGACATACAAATAAATAAACAAAATATTTTAGAAAAAGACATACGTTAAGCCTTTAGATTTTTAATACGTTGCAATAATGTTGGATGCGAATAATGCATAAACACAGTTGCTTTATGTGGTGTTAAGTTACTTAAACTATTTTTAGACATTTTTTTTAAAGACGTAATTAATGGTTCGGCTTTAAATGTGTTTTTTGCATAATTATCTGCTTGATATTCAAATTTACGTGAAAATAAATTCATAATTAAATTTGTAATTTCCGAAATTGGACTGTATAAAATTCCAAAAGCAATTAAACCAATATGAAAACTGGTTTGGTTTACACTTAAAGCCTCAGATAGTACTGAGTTTCCCACCAAAAGAGATAGAATATACAACGTGATTCCAGTTAATAAAATAGAACTAGCCAAGTTAAAAATGATATGTTTACGCTTATAATGGCCAACTTCGTGAGCAAGAACAGCTACAATTTCATCTTCGTTTAAATCATTAATTAAAGTATCGTAAAGTGTAATGCGTTTTTCGCTTCCAAATCCTGAAAAATAAGCATTAGCTTTGGTACTTCGTTTAGAGCCATCAATCACAAAAATATTATCTAATTTAAAGCCAACAGTTTTGGCATAATTAGAAATGGCAGTTCTAAGTGTTCCTTCTTCTAAAGGTGTTTGTTTATTAAATAATGGCACAATTAATTTACTGTAAAATAAATTCATAAACAATGTAAAAACGGCAACTAATATCCAAGTGTACCACCAGAAATTTGTTGGATTGCTATTATAAAACCAAGTTATTGCGGCTAATATTCCGCCACCTAAAATAACAGTCATTAATAAACCTTTTAATTTATCTAGAAAAAAAGTGCCTTTTGTGGTTTTGTTAAATCCAAACTGTTCTTCAATAACAAAGGTTTTGTAATAAGAAAATGGCGTGGTTAGTAAATCGCTACCAATCATTATAATTCCAAAGAAAATTAAAGTTATCAAAATTGGATTGTTTGTAATACTACGAGCCAATTCATCTATAAAAGCAAAACCTTTAAAAAAGAAAAAAGCTAATGTTAAGCTTAAAGAAAATAGAGAAGTTATTAGTCCAAATTTAAAATTTGTGGCTTTGTAATTTTGAGATTTTTTGTATTCGTCTAAATCATAAACATCTTTTAATTCCTCAGGTAATGTATCGTTAAAATGGTTTGCATTTAAAATATCTAAAACTGTATCAATAATAAAACTGATAATTAAAATGGCTATTAGTATGTAGAATAAAGTTTGTGGTGTCAAATGTTTATTTGTTTAACTGTTTTTATATAAATGTTACTTATTTTGTCATTCTTCGCTACGACACAGAATTTTTTTTGCTGCTATTAAAAACCTCTTTGTCTAACAGCTTCAAAAATTAAGATTCCAGCAGCAACAGATACATTCATAGAATCTATTTTTCCTTGCATTGGAATACTAATGTTGTTTTTACTAGCATCTCGCCATTCTTGAGTTAAACCAGTAGCTTCGGTTCCAACAACAATAGCACTTGGTTTTGTATAATCTTGAGTCGTATAATTTACAGATTCTTGCAAAATAGCGCTGTAAATATTTATGTTTTTATCTTTTAAAAAACTAATAATGTCTTCAGTTGTTCCAGTTGCAATGGTATTACTAAAAACACAACCAACGCTAGAGCGCACAATATTAGGATTGTATAAATCTGTTTTTGGATTAGCAATAATTACGGCATCTATATTTGCAGCATCTGCAGTTCTAAGTAATGCGCCAATATTTCCAGGTTTTTCTGGAGCTTCTGCAATTAAAATTAATGGGTTTTTTTTAATTAAAGCTAATTGGTCTAATGTATGCGTTTTAGTTTTTAGAACAGCTAAAACACCTTCGGTGGTATCTCTATAGGCTATTTTAGAATACACGTCTTTAGAAACTTCTATACATTTATAATTTTCTACATCAATGTCTTTTAAATTCTCGAAAGGAAATAAATCTTGGTAGAATAATACAGAAACCACTTCGTAACCACAAGATAACGCAATGTTTAATTCGCGAATACCTTCTACCACAAACTCACCACTTTTTTTACGTGTGCGCGACTTTTCTTTTAAAGTTACGATATGTTTTATAAAGTCGTTTTGCGGACTAGTAATTTCTTTCATAAAGCAAAAATAACGTAAATACTGTAATTAGAATTTATAACTTACGACTAAATTGTTCTAGTAAAATAATCAACTCATTATAAAATGAAAAAACTAATTGTATTAGCCCTAACGCTTAGCTTATTTAATTGTAAAAAAGACGCTAAAGAAGAAGCAGTGATAGAAACTGTTAAAGAAGTAATTGTAGAAACACCTAAAAAAGTGTATCCAAAAAACCTAACAAAAGTTTTTAATGCACACGGAACTTTAGAAGCGTGGAATAGTTTTAGGAGTTTGTCTTTTACAATGAAAAAAGAAAAAGGTGACGAATTAACTATCACCGATTTAAAAGACAGAAGAAGCTTTATTGAGACTAAAGACTTTAAAATTGGATATAACGGAAAAGAAACTTGGTTACAAGAAAATGAAGGCTTTAAATATAAAAGTAATCCTCAGTTTTATTATAATCTAATGTTTTATTTTTATGCGATGCCTTATGTTTTAGCTGATGATGGTATTACTTATACAGATGTAGACGCCTTAGAATTTGATGGAAAAATATATCCAGGTATTAAAATCTCTTACGGAAACGATATAGGAGAATCTCCAGAAGATGAGTACATTTTATATTACGATATAGAAACAAATAAAATGGCTTGGTTAGGTTATACAGTAACGTATTTTACAAAAGAGAAAAGTAAAGATTGGCATTTTATCCGATATTCAGAATGGCAAAACGTTGAAGGTTTAGTTTTACCAAAAACGCTATCTTGGTATAAAGCTGAAGGATTTAAAATAGGAGATAAGCGTAACGATTTAGAGTTTACAGATATTAAATTGTCTAAATATAAAATGGAAGCTTCTCAGTTTGAAAAGCCTTTAAAGTGATTTGGAGCTAATAATATAAACACAAAAAAGCGAACCCTATAAAGGTTCGCTTTTTTGTGTTATAGTAATTGATATTTGTCTGAATGTAGATTCTGCTTCGTAATGCAGAATGACAAATTAATTACCTAGCTTCTTAGAATAACGTTTATACAATTCCGTTTGATGCGATTCTAAACTAATATCTCGTCCTTGAATAAAAGCTTTTTCAAGTTTGTTAGTTCTCATATCTAAAGCATCACCTTCACTTATAAAAAGCGTAGCATCTTTTCCAACTTCTAAAGAACCAACGTTTTTGTCAATGCCTAGAATTTTAGCCGTATTTAAAGTGATTAAACTTAATGCAGTTTCTTTATCTAATCCATAGGCAGCACAAGTTCCTGCTAAAAAAGGTAAATTTCTAGTATTCATACGTTCCATATCTCCAGAGTTTTCTAAACCTACTAAAACTCCAGAGTTTACTAGCTGATTGGCTAATTTAAAAGGTAAATCGTAATCTTCATCTGTGTTATTTGGTAATGCATGTGTTCTCTGTAATAATACTGGGATTTCGTTTTTCTTTAAAAAATCACTTACCATATTAGCTTCGTAGCCACCAACAATAACAATATTTTTTACATTGTTATCTTTAACAAAGTTTACTGCATCAATAATACCTTTTTCATAATCTACATGAATAAATAACGTTCTTTTCCCTGTTGTTAGTTCTAACAGCGCATCAAAAGGTTTGTTGTTAGTCGTGTTTTTTGCATTGTAAGCAATTGCATTATCAAAATAGTTTTTTAATTCAGCTACTTGTTTTGTGTAGTTTTTGTTTTCCTTTAATGTAGAAGGTTCTCCAAGCCACCAACGTCCACGAGAATAAGTACTTGGCCAGTTTAAATGAATTCCATCGTTTTCCTTAATAATAGCATCTTCCCAATTCCAAGCATCTAATTGTACAATAGATGATGTTCCAGAAATACGTCCGCCACGAGGCGTAATTTGTGCCATTAAAACACCATTTGGGCGCATAGATTCTACAACCTTGCTTTCTGTGTTGTAAGCTATAATACTTCTAATATGTGGATTCATTGCTCCAACTTCATCATAATCTCTTGTTGCTCTAACAGCATCAATTTCTGCTAAGCCTAAAGTACTGTTTGGAGCTATAAATCCAGGATATATGTGTTTTCCTGTTCCATCTATTACTAATCCATTTCTAGCAATTTTAGTATTGGCACTACCAACAAAAGTTAGTTTGCCTTCAGAAAACATAATTAGAGAATTTTCAATGACTTGTCCATTTCCTAAGTGTGCTGTTGCACCTTCAATGGTAATTGGTTTTGTTTGTTTGTTTCCTGGCGTTTGTTGTGCATTTGTTATAAAAGTAATTAATAACAAAGCTATTATAGTTATGTTTTTCATTTGTATGAATTTAAATTGAGAAATAAATTGAATTAGTTATGATCTATAGAATCGCAATGCAATAATTCTTTTTCTTTCTTCTCAATAGGTTTTGTTTTTAAACCTTTATGCTTTGCCTGAAGCATTAGTGTTGTTAATTCGTTTTTCTCTTTTTTGATAGCTTCACGCATTTGTTTGTCTTTTTCAATATCAAAATAAACAGTACCTTCAATTAATGTCTTTTCTGCTTTAGCATAAATTGACATTGGATGATCAGACCATAAAACAACATCTGCGTCTTTTCCAACTTTTAAGCTACCAACACGTTTATCTAAGTGTAATAATTTAGCAGGATTTAATGTTACAAATTTCCAAGCTTCTTCTTCACTTATATTTCCGTACTTCACGCTTTTTGCAGCTTCTTGATTTAAACGTCTTGCCATTTCTGCATCGTCACTATTTATGGCAACTGTTACTCCAGCATTATGCATTATTGCGGCATTAAAAGGAATAGCATCATTGACTTCGTATTTATAAGCCCACCAATCACTAAATGTAGATCCACCAACGCCATGTTTTACCATTTTGTCTGCGACTTTATAACCTTCAAGAATATGTGTGAATGTATTAATGTTAAAGTCGAATTGTTCTGCAACCTTCATTAGCATATTAATTTCACTTTGAACATAAGAATGACAGCTAATAAAGCGTTCCTTGTTTAGAATTTCAGCTAAAGTTTCTAACTCAACATCTTTTCTATATGGTTTTCCGCTTTTCTTTAAGGCATCATATTCTTTAGCGCGTTGGAAATAATTAATATACACTTGTTCTGCACCCATTCTGGTTTGTGGAAAACGTGTCGTGTTAAAATCGCCCCAATTACTTTGTTTTATATTTTCACCTAAAGCAAATTTTATAAATTTAGGACTGTCCTTATAAATCATTTGATCTGC
>NZ_JBELDZ010000105.1:0-6121 GCF_042094015.1 Aurantibacter sp.
CCAGCACAAATGATGTTAGGTCAAAACGAGGATAGCGAACAACTTAAAATAATAAAGCAAAAATATGGTTTCGATAAATCTTTAACCACTCAATATTTCTATTATGTAAATGATTTGTCTCCGCTTTCATTTCATTCTAAAAACGAGACAGATTATACGTTTTATAACGCTAAAAAATATTCAGGAGCAGAATTGTTTTCTATTGCAAATACAAATATTGCTTTAAAATTCCCATATTTAAGAGAGTCTTTTACTAAGCAAGGAAAAAAAGTAAGTCAGGTGTTGTCAGAAACGTTACCAAATACATTTGTTCTAGCGGTTTCAGCTATAGGAATAGCGTTGCTTTTAGGTTTGTTTCTTGGTGTTTTTTCTGCTCTATATAAAGACACGTTTTTAGATAAAGCCATTCAGATTTTAAGCACTTTAGGAATGAGTGTGCCTTCATTTTTTAGCTCTATTCTATTTGCTTGGTTTTTTGGTTATATTTTTCATGAATTCACGAATCTAGAAATGACAGGTAGTTTATTTGAGTTAGATGATTATGGTGTGAAAACTAATTTGAAACTTAAGAATTTAATTTTACCAGCAATTGTTTTAGGAATTAGACCATTAGCAGTAATTATTCAATTAATGAGAAATTCTTTACTAGAAGTGTTGAACCAGGATTATATTAGAACTGCAAGAGCTAAAGGTTTAAGTGAGTTTCAGATTATAAAAAACCATACTATTAAAAATGCATTAAACCCTGTAGTAACCGCAATATCTGGTTGGTTTGCTTCTTTGTTAGCAGGAGCCGTTTTTGTGGAATATATTTTTGGTTGGAATGGTTTGGGAAAAGAAATTGTAAATGCATTAAACACATTAGATTTACCTGTAATTATGGGAAGCGTTTTAGTAATAGCTACATTGTTTATTGTTATTAATATTTTAGTAGATATTATTTATACGTTACTAGATCCTAAAGTAAAATTAGAATAGGGAATTTAGATGAAATTATGAAAAAATACATATACTTACTTATAATATTAATAGCGTTCTCAAGCTGTAAAGCACAAGTGGAGCCAACACAATTTTCGACAGAGGCATTAAAAGATGTGTTTTTAACCACTAGCGATAGTAAAAATACATTTCAAGATATTTTAAATAAACACAAAGGAAAAGCTATAGTCATAGATGTTTGGGCTTCTTGGTGCGGCGATTGCTTAAAAGGATTACCAAAAGTAAAGACTTTACAAGCGCAATTTCCTGAGGCAGATTATGTATTTTTGTCGTTAGATAAGAAAATTTCAAGTTGGAAAAAAGGAATAGAAAAACATAATATTAAAGGTGACCATTATTATATGCAATCTGGTTGGAAAGGCGATTTTGGAAGCTTTTTGGATTTAGACTGGATTCCACGTTATTTGGTTGTCGATAAAAATCAAAACATTACTGTTTTTAATGCTGTATCTGCAGACGATAAAAACATAAATAAAGCATTAAAACCTCAATAATTATGAGAAAAAATATTGTAGCAGGAAACTGGAAAATGAATAACGATTTATCGCAAACAGAAGCTTTAATTTCGGATTTAAAACATCAGAAAAATAGAGGAAATGCAGAGGTGATGATTGCTCCAGCATTTACAAATTTATATTCGGCTTTTAATGCTTTAAAAGACACATCAATAGAAGTGACTGCTCAAAATATGCACTTTGCAAAAAATGGAGCTTATACCGGAGAGGTTAGTGCTTCAATGATAAAAAGTGTTGGAATTCAAACTGTAATTTTAGGGCATAGCGAACGTCGTGCGTATTTTGGTGAAACAGACCTAATATTAAAGCAAAAAGTAGATGCAGCATTAGCGGCAGATTTACGTGTCGTTTTCTGTTTTGGAGAAGAGTTAGCAGATAGAAATGCTGGTAACCAAGAAGTAGTAGTAGCATCTCAAATTAAGAATGCATTATTTCATTTAGATAAATTAGTATTTAAAAATATAGTTTTAGCTTACGAGCCAGTTTGGGCAATTGGGACTGGCGAAACTGCAAGTCCGCAACAAGCACAAAATATGCACAAGTTTATCCGAAAAACTTTAAATGATAAATATGGGAAAGATGTATCTGAAAATATGTCTATACTATATGGTGGTTCTGTAAAACCAAATAATGCGCAAGAAATTTTCTCTAAACCAGATGTAGATGGAGGATTAATAGGTGGAGCAGCATTAAATGCAGAAGATTTCTTTGCTATAGTAAACGCATTTTAGGTTAATAGTATTAATGGCGTTTCTCCAACAGGAAAAGTTTGAGTAGTGCTTCCACAAGTCACTTTTTTTTATAAACCGAAATAGAGTAAAGGGTTTCAATAGTTGTCCAATCACTAATGCAAGTGTTTAAACCCAAGTTAAGTTCATTAAATAAGTAGTTTAAAAATTAAAAAATGTCAAATATTATATATTTAGGTTATTATTTTAAAGTATCACCATTACAACTAGGAGTGGAAATTCTTATAGCAGAATTAGGTTACGCAGGATTTGAAAGTTTTGTGGAAACCGAATATGGCGTAACGGCTTATATTCAAAAAGCGGAATGGTACGAATCTATTTTAGATGATATCCAAATATTAAAATCTAATGAGTTTGAAATCACATTTACATCAGAAGAGATAGAGCAAACGAATTGGAATAAAGAATGGGAAAAAAACTTTAATCCAATAGTTGTAGATAATAAATGTGCTGTTAGAGCGCCATTTCACGAAAAATTTAATACAAAATATGATATTATAATTGAGCCAAAAATGAGTTTTGGAACAGGTCATCATGAAACTACACATATGATGATTCAGCATATACTTAAAAATGACTTCACTAATAAGTCGGTTTTAGATATGGGTTGTGGTACAGGAGTTTTAGCTATTCTTTCAGAAATGCGAGGTGCAAAAAAAATAGATGCTATAGATGTAGATAATTGGTGTTACTTAAATAGTTTAGAAAATGTAGAGCGTAATAACTGTAAAAATATTCAAGTTTTTGAAGGAGATGTGTCGCTTTTAAAAAGTAAAAAATATGATACTATAATAGCAAATATTAATAGAAATATTTTGCTAAATGATATTAAAGAATATGTTTCTTGTTTAACAAAAAATGCTAGTTTATTTCTAAGTGGATTCTATATCGAAGATATTTCTATTATTGAAAAAGAATGCAAAAAGTACGGATTAATGGTTTTTGATCAATTAGAGCGTAATAATTGGGTTGCATTACATTTTAAAAATTAATCACTATTCTAAATTGCTGATTATGAGTGTTAAAGAAAAAATAAAAATCGATTTTAGTACTAAAAAACAAACCGTTAATAACAACGAGATTGTATTGTATAATGACGACGTAAATACGTTCGACTATGTAATTGATACTTTGGTCGATGTTTGTGAGCATACTTCAGAGCAAGCAGAGCAATGTGCTATATTGGTTCATTATAAGGGTAAGTGTGTTGTAAAAACTGGTTCATTAAGGGATTTGAAGCCTAAGTGTTCATTGTTGCTTTCTGCAGGATTGAGCGCTGAGATTGTTTAAATAGAGAATAGGTAATTACTTATTCGATTAATGGTGTTATAATGCCGATATATAGATTCTTGTTTTGTTGTAATTATTAAAATATTTATGTTTTTTTACAAATAATTAACATTTGTTAACATATAACAATTATGAACACTATGTACACCAATAAATTCAGTAAGTACTTTTCCGCATTTGTACTTTGTTTTTTAATACAATTTTCTTACTCTCAAACAGATGGTAGCCAATTTAATTTACCTCCTGGAGCAAAGTTTTCAATAAAACAATACGAAAAAATAGATTACAGCTATAAATTAACTCAAAATTTAAATTTAGCTGTAGATAAACAATATTTAAAATTTAACGAAACAGAACTTTTATTGCTTAAAAGTAAAAATCTAGAAGGCTATAATTATTATTCAGATGCTAGAGATTATTTTAATTGTTTATCTAATAAAGTTAAAAAATCTTTTACGGTAAATGAGTTATGGTACATATACATATATGACCAAGAATTAAAAAAACAGTTAACCCTAATAAAATAAATTATGAAAAAAATTACTTTAACTCTCGTATTTTTATTAGGTAGTTTAAGCTTATTGTTTGGTCAAACATATACAATGACTGATGGTTCTAATAATTCATATAATACATGTTCTGGTACTTTCGTTGATTCTGGAGGAGCAGGGACAGGTAATCCCTCTCAGTATACAAACTCAGAATCTAGTGTAATTACATTTTGTCCTTCTACACCTGGGGATTTAATACAAATAAATTTTTCTCAGTTCGAAACAGAGGCAATTGGCGCAACGCTTTACGATTTCTTAGAATATTGGAATGCAAATTCTAATGCTGGACCTGCAGATGGTGTTTATGGTGGTGCTTTAGGCGCTTTCTCTATAACATCTACCAGTCCAGATGGCTGTATTACTTTTGAATTTACGTCAGATTTAACTAGTAGAGATCTTGGCTGGGAAGCGGTTGTAAGTTGTGTTACACCTTGTACAGTTCCTATAGCTAATTTAGATTCTACACCGGTTGATATTTGTGGTCCTGCATCAATAAATCCTGGTTCTTTAACGGTAGCTTTTGATGCTTCAGGATCTACCGCTAATGTACCGGAAACAGTTGCGTCATATGAATGGGATTTTGGAGATGGTAACACGCAAATCACTGCTACTAGTTCAGTAAATCATACTTACGCCTCAATAGAAGGTATTTATTTGGCAAGCGTAGACGTGGTTGATACTAATGGTTGTAGAAGTACTAATGCAGTAACAAAGTTAGTTAGAGTGATGCCTGGTCCAGATTTTTCTGGCGTACCATTGACTTATAATGTAGCTTGTGGTTCATCAATATCGCTTACAGGCGTGGTGTCTTCTCAAACGGAAACTCAAGAAACACCTGTGGTAGTAGGAGGTACTGTTGCTTTACCTGATGGTTCAGGAGTAAGCTACACGTCTTCATTAGATTTTACAGGGTTTTTCCCTAATTCAGGTCCTGGTTCAACTGTGGCATCAGGATGTTATCCAACTTTGACTTTTGATTTAGAACATTCTTTTTCTGGTGATTTAGAAATTTCTCTAATTTCTCCTACAGGCGAAACAGTTATGGTTTATGACCAACATGGTGGTGGAACAGGTTTTGGTAACTGTGTTGATGGGGCTGATGATAATGTACCAGGTTGTACAGCAACTTATACCGTTGTAGCGTCTGGCGGAACTGATGATTGGACAACTGCCACGCAATTAGGAGCTCCTCCTACAGTTAATGGTACTTGTGCTTATACAGGAGTTTGTGAAATTGGAGATTATTATGACCCTTCTTTAATTTATAATTCAACGAATCCTTTTTCATCACTTGATGGTGCTGATTTGAATGGTTCTTGGACTCTTCAAATAACAGATAATATTGGTTTTGATGATGGAGTAATAGATACTTGGTCTCTTACTTTTCCAGCATCATGTTACACAACTTTAGAAACAGTTACTCCAGATTTAGTTACAGCAACATGGACTGGTGGAGGAGCAGTACCAGTAGGTGCGCAATCTACAACAAGTGCTGTTGTAACAGATCCAGGTCCAGATTTATGTCCAGGTAGTGCAACTTGTCAAGGTACAGAATTAACAAATTCACCAACCGTTGGTCCTTTTGCAATTGCTGGTCCCTATACTTATACTTTAACAGTTGTTGATGAGTTTGGTTGCGAATATGAGAGAGATGTAGTAGTTACAGCTTCTTGTGATTGTTTGATTACATTAGATACCGCAAATAATACTCAGGCTGTTTGTGAAAACACCGCTATAGCTGATATTGAATATACCGTTGGAGGAGATGCTACAGGCGCAACAGTTACCGGTTTGCCAGCAGGTATTACAGGTTCTTTTTCTGCAGGGGTATTTACCATTTCAGGTACACCAAACCTTGGTGTGTCTGGTGTTTTTAATTATACAGTAACAACAGTTGGTTGTACACCTAATTTGAGTGAAACAGGTACAATTACTATAAATGCATTTCCTATAGCAGATGCCGGAACAGATGGAACAATTACTTGTACAACAACAAGTATTCAAATAGGAGCAGCAA
>NZ_JBELDZ010000106.1:0-5986 GCF_042094015.1 Aurantibacter sp.
GAATTCACAATGTTTTTTATAGAAGGTAAAAACAAATGATCTTGTTCTCCCATAATATATAAAGTAGGGATTTTAATATCTTTTGCTCTAAAAAAACGCAATAAAGGGTTAATCTCTGAGGTTAACTTAAACCAACGAATAAATTCTTTCTGATATAATTTTTTAGCTTCGTTTACAAATAAAATTCGAGAGGATTTATGATTTTTTCGAGGCATTATAATATAAGCAAAGAATTTATACAGTAGCATATAAGGAACAACAGACTTAAAGATAATTCCCAATTTAACTAATATTTGAGAACGTAAATTAAGCTTCATAATTGCACCACCAAGAATCATACTATCAACACGTTTCGGATAATTCTCTGCTAAATTTCTAATTAAAATAGTTCCCAGAGAAATTCCAACAAAATGAGATTTTTCAATCTTTAAATGATCTATAACTTCAACAATATCATTAGTTACATTATCGAAGGTGTATTTTGTATTAAACGCATCTTTAAATTTAGGTTTACTATTTCCATGTCCTCGTAAATCTAAAAACAATACATTAAATTCAGCTTTAAAAGCTCTAATTTGCTTAAACCAAATAGAACTGCTTCCACCTGCACCATGAACAAAAGTAACCCAATTCTTTGAGGTTTCGTGTAAATATGTATTGTAGTGAAGCACAGTTTATTGGTTAACTATTTCGATTAAAGATGTTACTGCGTAATCAATATCTTCTTTCGTATTAAATTTTGAAAAAGAAAAACGTAATGACGGCTTTTTCATATCTTCTTCTGAAAGAATTTCATTTAAAACATGAGAACCTTTAGAACTTCCGCTTTGACAAGCACTTCCTTTAGAACAAGCAATTCCTTTTAAATCTAACTGAAACAATAACATAGATGCCTTTTCTGGAGAAACCGGCAAACAAGTGTTTATTAGAGTATAAGTACTATTTTCAAAACAGGAACAGTTTCCATTAAAAGAAACTTCTGGAATAGCTTTTTTTAAGCTCTCAATAAAATATTTTTTTAGACCCGAAACATACGCTTTGTCTTCATCTAAATTTAAATAAGATAAATCTAACGCTTTTTCTAGACCAACTATATTATGAACAGATTCTGTTCCAGCTCTAGAGCCACGTTCTTGTTCACCTCCAAAAATTAATGGCTTTATTCCAGATCCTTTTTTAATATATGCAAAACCAACACCTTTTGGTCCATGGAATTTATGAGCACTTACAGCTATAAAATCTACATTAATTTCTTGAAGATCAAGTTTAAAATGACCAACAGACTGAACTGTATCGCTATGAAACAAAGCTTTATACGTTTTACACAACTCTCCTACTCTTTTAATATCTAGAATGTTTCCAATTTCATTATTCACATGCATTAAACTAACTAATACATTAGAGTTTTTATTTAAAAGCGCTTCTAAATTATCATAATTTATATGTCCGCAATGATCTAAATCTACATACTCAACATTAATATTAAATTGAGTTTTTAATTGATTAACCATATAAAGAACAGCATGATGCTCAATTTTAGAAGTGATAATTGTAGTAACACCTAAATCTCTAACTGCACTATTTAAAGCTAAATTATCAGCTTCAGTTCCACCAGATGTGAAAATTATTTCAGCAGCAGAAACATTTAAATGCTTAGCTACAGATTTTCTTGCTTTTTCGATTAAACTTTTTGCTGTCCTTCCATAGCTATGCGTTGAAGATGGATTACCATAATCGGTTTGCATTACATTAGTAATTTCGGTTATAACTTCAGGATTTAATTGAGTAGTTGCTGCGCTATCGAAATAAACCGTTTTCATAATTATGATACTTTAAGTAAAAATAGTAGGTTAAATATTGAACAAAAATAGCTTTAATTAAATTAATCTTAAATTAATACTTATAATTAGTGAAAACTTTTACTTTTGTTTAAAATTGAATTGAAATGAAAAAACTACTTGGTGTTCTAATGTTATTGTTTTTTGCTTGTAATGATGGTGATATTATTACAGAAACTTTAGAATTTGGAGATACGTTTGAAACGTGTGGCGAATTAGTTTTTTATAAAATAAATACAAATCCTAACGAATCTCTTTCGTTTCAAATTTCGAGCCCTACATTTACTGTAGATGACTTATTAATTACTAATGAAGATCCTTTAAATACAGCATTAGTAGAAATTACAGATCCAAACCCAACTGGATTAGATGTTGACTCTTCAAATTTATTAAATTATAGAAGTTATAACTCTTCACCTATAAATATATTTTGTAATGATGTTCCTGTAACAAACATAGACATAACTCAAGATTTCACTTCAAACACTGGTACTGCCAACTTTACAATATCTCTTCTTGAAGATGATAATGATGGAATTCCTGCAGAATACGAAGATATTGATGGTGATGGTGATTTAGAGAATGATGATTCTGATGGTGATGGCTTGCCTAATTATTTAGATGCAGATGATGATGGTGATAATGTATTAACTATTAATGAAAACACTAATTTTGATACTACCACATTATTAACTCTAGCACAAGATACCGATAACGATAGTATTCCAGATTATTTAGATACTGATGATGATGGCGATACTGTTTTAACAATAGATGAAGAAAACCAAACAACAGACAATAATCCATTAAATGATATAACAGATCCCGCAGCTGGTGCAGATTTTTTAAACCCTTTAGTTGCTAATACTATTCCTGCTACTGCTTATATTGCACATACTATTAATCAGGAGTTTGAAGTTAAACTAACCTTTTCAAATATTTCATACACAAATATTAGATATCACATTTTTGAATTTTGAATATAAGATGATAGTATTACAAGTAAAACAAGAACCTTTACTCCAACATTTTAATTTTTATTCTGAAAAATATAAACCTCGGTATCCCCAAAACCGTATTTTTTATATTCTGCATCATAAAACTTAATATTATCATATCTATTAAATAAATACTCTAATTCCATTTTTAAAACACCTTCACCAACGCCATGAATAAATACAATTTTTTGTATTTTTTGTTTAATAGCGTATTCTAATTTATGCTTAGCAGTATCTAATTGTATGTTTTTTTTATCATGACTAGTTAAATGATTTTCATTCTTAACTAAGTGTTTTAAATGTAAATCAACTTCCATAGTTGGTAAATAGCGTTCTTTAGATTTAGTTTTTACAAAACTGTGCTTTTGCTTATCTGATTTCTCTGCTAAAACGGAATGAAAACTTTTAGAATTAAAAATTTCTGAAGGTGAAAAATCATCTTTTAATTTTACAATTTCTTTAGATTCAAAATCTAATTCAAAACCATCAACAGTTTCAATTGTTATTTTATTAGATTTTATCCTAATTATCTTCCCAGATAAGTCATCATCCAAAACAGCTACTATATCACCAATTTCATACATAATTACTCTTCTTCTTTTGTTTCGGAGATTATATCATCCTTATTAGATTCACTTGGTATCTTAGACTGCAATCTATATACAGAAAACATAATTATTATAATTCCCAAAATTTTAAAAACAACAAATTGATTAAAAAAAGATTGAAACAAAAATAAAGAAGCAATAAATATTAATAATATACTAAAAACAGACTTTTTCATAATTAAAATTATGTAATTCAAGGGTAAAAATATGTAACTTATCGAAAAACTCATTTCTCAAGAATAAATTTACAACTTCAAATTGAGAAATAAACAATAATTTGTTTATATTTAGTAGTGTAATGCACTGTCTTTACAAAGAACATTCATATATTGCGAACTTAAATCAATTACTATGAAAAAAACTACACTAATCATTACACTATTACTTACTTCAGCTTTTAGTTTTGGACAATTAAATGTTAGAAATGATGCTTTTGTTTTTGTAAATGACGAAGTTTTATTTGTAACCGAAGAAGTTAATATACAAGAAACTACAGCAAATGTATACTTAAGAAATGAAGCGCAATTATTACAAGGCGCCTCACAAACTATAACAAATAGAGGAGAAGGAAAATTAAGTGTTTTTCAAGAAGGAGAAGCCAGCGTTTTTACTCATAATATTTGGGGTTCTCCTGTTGGAACTTTTAATTCTGCAAAAGGAAGTTATACTGCCAATGGTAATACACCTTTTATACCTGAAGATAATATTTTTGAAGCAGGAACTGATTCAGATCCTTCATTAGCACCAATAACAAGTTTTCCTGTAACATTCATTAATGGCTATAATAGTAATGGTAACTCTACCCTAAATACATCTTTAACAATTGGAACAGGAGATGATTTAGAAATTGCACGTTACTGGTTTTGGAAATTTGGTCCAAGTTTTGGTGGATCTACAGGATATGCAGATTGGTCTTATGTTGGGCAAGATGGTAATGTAGAACCTGGTTATGGTTTTACAATGAAAGGAACTGATGAAGCTAATCAACAATACGATTTTAGAGGACGACCAAATTCTGGTACAATTACAACAGATTTAGTCTATGTACCTAGAAATGCTGGAGTTCAAGTGCCTAGCTTTACAATGATGGGTAACCCATATCCTAGTGCATTAGATTCAAGAGATTTTATACATGATGCAGCAAATACAAATTTGTATGTAGATACTGATCCTGCAATTTCTAATGGTACTATATATTTTTGGGAACAAGAAGATACAGGAACACATGAATTAGCGGGATATTCTGCAGGTTATGCAGCTTACACTATTAGCCCTGCAGGAGTAATGTCTTTTGTAGATGCAATAATGAAAACATATAATCAAGATGGAACAATTGCAACAACTGGAGCTGCAACTGGAAATGGAAAAGTTGTTGGTAGATACTTACCAATTGGCCAAGGTTTTATGGTTAGAGCAGCTATAAACTCTGCAGATCCTGATGTTGGTCTAAACTATACTGTAGAGTTTAACAACTCGCAAAGAGAATATATAAAAGAGTCTTCTGGTAGTAGTTTCTTTTTTAAAGCTTCAAACAGTAAAAACAGTAATTTGACTTCTCAAGAAACATTACAAGAAGAAAATAATAGTATTAATGCTGAAGGATTTGCTTCTGTGCCGTCAGATTTTAAAAGATTTAGGTTAAACGTAGATTTTAACGATACATATACAAGACAATTATTACACAATTTTCATGACTCAACTTCTGAAGGAAAAGATTATGGGTTTGAGACTGAATTACCTTCAACTCTAGATTCTGATATTTGGTGGCCAAGATTAGGAGAAAAGTTAAATGGTAATGCAAATAAATTTGATGTTGAACTAAGTATACCGCTTCATTTAATCACATCTTCTCAACAATCTTTAAGGTTTAGAATTTTAGATATTCAAAATTTTGAAATTGATCAAGCTATTTATATTCACGATAAAGAATTGGATTTATATCATGATTTAACTATTCAAGATTTCGAAATAGCTTTACCTACTGGAAATTATTCAAACCGTTTTGAGGTTACGTTTCAAGATGAAAACAAATTACTTAACATAACAACAGTTGATGAATTAAGTAACTTTAATATTTTTCAGAACAACAACACTACCACTCTTAATTTTATTAATCCTAAAGCAACAAATGTTTCAGAAATTAATGTTTATGATGTTACTGGTAAAAGAATATTTAACTCTTTAAAAATGAATACTCAAGAGCGTTTTGAAATCTCTACAAGGAGTTTAAGCGAAGGTGTTTATGTAGTTAAAGTAAACTTTGCTAATGGAAACTATAAAAGTAAAAAAATTATTATTAGTCAAAACTAATTCAAGTCTATAAACTAATAACATATCCAATATACATAACACTACTTAAACATTTAAGTAGTGTTATTTTTTTGTCTAAAGTTGAAGACTTTATGTTACCATGCCTTAACAAAAAAATATTTGGATTTGAATGTATGGGTTGTGGAATGCAAAGGTCTACTCTACTAATTTTTAAAGGTGAATTTATTAATGCTTTTAAAATGTATCCTGCTATTTACACTTTATTACTATT
>NZ_JBELDZ010000107.1:0-5268 GCF_042094015.1 Aurantibacter sp.
GAGTGCTTGACTGGCAGTCAAGAGGTCGTGGGTTCGAGTCCCATCTTCTCCACAAGGGTTAATTCCAATACAATCAAAGAGTTATATTAATTTATGGCTCTTTTTTTATGCCTAATTTTTAGTAAAAGGGCGCAGTAGGGGGCGCATATTGGGTCTATTTTTTATTTTTCAAAATTCAAATGTTGGTTTTAAAATAAATAATTTTACTTTTAACAAAAAAACAAAATGGGCTTATTTAATAATGAAATTGAGTTAACTAAATATATATAATGAACAAAAAAATCATCATATACGTCCTTTTGACAATTACATTGATTATTCAATATTTTGATAAAGACGGTAGTTTTCGTTGGGCGCAATACATTATTCTTGGAATAATGGTTTTAGCAGCGATTTACTACAACGTAAAAAAACATAGAGATGAAAAATAAGGTTTTAATCTATTGGTTTATTTTACAAGTCATTTTTGTTTTTATTACAACTGGATTTTTAGTTAATGGAAAATCTGATTTAGCTGGTAATTTATTTATTATATTCATTGTTCAGTCACTCATATTTATATGTTTTCTACTTTATAAGAAAAGAAAATGGTTCTTTAAATAAGAGTATTAAAAACTATGTTTGTAAGAAGTAGAGGGGTCGTCAATGCGTAGCATGACGATCCTTCGGAGTCGTCAAGCTACTATGTTATATAACACAAAAATAACGTGTTTACTTATATACAGAAGCATTGGACTTATTTTATAAATTTCAAATTTGAAATGTCGGTTTTAATCGAAAAGATATTTGACTATTGGACTTTCTTTAGAATTCGTTTATTTGAAATAGTATCATCGCAAGAAAGCAGATTTACCGTAATTACGTAATTTCTGAATTATTTAATCAAGTTTTTTCAAAAAGATATTTGACCATCTCTAATTAGCTTCTTTACTTTCTTGACCGTACCCTCCGATGTTTTGGATAATAATGCAGTCCTTTTAATACTCTCCTTTTGTTTAAGATGTTTAAGAATGGCTTGAGTTGATGACTTATTAATGAATGTATCTATACTCTCGGCAGTTCCCTTTTGTCTACCCATATAAAGACCTTTTGCTTTCCTTTCAGCTATGCCCTCTGTTTGTCTTTCCTTTGCTCTCGATAGTTCAAATTCGGCAAGTGTTCCCAAGATACCTATCATCATTTTTGCGATAGGGTTCTCTTTGCCATCGATTATAGTATTTAACCCCTCCTTTTCAGATACTACATTTATCCCAATGCTTGTAAAGTTCTGGATAGTTTGCATAATATCTAATGTATTTCTACCTAACCTATCAATAGAGTGAACGTGCACCTCTGTGATTTCTTTATTATTTAATAGCTTATTTGCTTGTGGTCTTTCAGCGAAAGGAGTAGACCCGCTTATCTTATCTATATAAACCTTACCATCAAATTTTTCTTGTCTATCTGTGTTCTGTTCTGTGGTCGAAATCCTAATGTACTTAACTATCATATGTTCGGTTTTGTTCGGTTAAAGTTCAAAGGTAATAATTCTTTTTTAATTAGACAATAATAGGGTGGGTTAATTTAACTATGTAAAACCAATGTATCCGTTTCTATTGGTGGGTTAATAAAACCTATACCCTAAAAATGTCTATAAATGTCCATAAGTTGTTTACAAGTATTACACAAAATATTACACATACCGCTATATATTAATGGTAACCAATGATAAAATACTATGAGTTTTAAAGGAATAGCAAATAAGAACGGCAGACCAAAGGGTTCTGTGAACAAGATTTCTTCGGAGGTCAAAGCCACAATTTCAGATATAATAGCAGAGAACACAATTCAACTAAACGAAAGGATGCAACGTCTGGATGATGATGCCTTTATTAAACATTACATAAACCTTTTAAAGTTTATAGTCCCAATGCAAAAGGCGGTTGAAGTAAAACCAGTTTCGGATGGCTTTCCAGAGAATATAGAAATAGAAATAATCACAAGGGATTAAAAAAGATTATTAATAAAGTTTATCAGTTTAAATCAGTTAACTGAAAAAAAGTACCCTTTCAAAATAAAAAGTATGGCATTCGGTATTATATAATAGTAGAAAGATAAGAAGTCAAAAAAGATGTTTAAGAACGAGATTTATATCATCATTGATTATCAGCAGTTTAAGATAATAATTGGTGTAAGGGTATCACAGAAAGTAAAACAAAAAATTAATATTTAGTTATCATAATATGAAAGTAAGAACAAAAGAAACATATAGGAGAAAACCTAAAAAAGAAAGTTCAGTCGACCTCCTAAAAAAGGTAGTTGACTTATTAACCAAATCCAAAACCAATGGAAAAAATAGTAAGAAATGAGCATACAATTAGTTTGCGTATGCCAAACCAGATGAGGTCTAATCTTGAAACAATAGCAACTGAAAACGAATGTAGTATATCGTCAGTAATAAGATATGCTATCTCTAACCTCGTAACTGATGAGTAGGTCAAGCACAAGAGATAAAGTCGCTCTTTTGAAAGAATGGAGAGGCAGTGAATTACCAAAGAACATATGGAGAAATACCAAAATTTATATCTATAACTATAACAACAATAAAAATGAACACACAAAAAATTAAAAAAGTTTATCAAACAAGAATTGACGCAGAAACTAAAGACCTCCTTAAAGTGGTTGAGTTAGTTGTCGAGCAATCAGAACTGCTAAAGAAATTAGATAGTAAGTCCATCGCTGAATTTGAATTTAAAGTAAATGAAAAATCGGGATTTGTTAACGCTTTAATGAGTGCTACGGCATACGGTAAAGATAAAGAGTATAAGAGGTTATTAGACCTCGAAAAACAAATCGATGGTAGATTATGTGCAGACGATTTAAATGCCAACAAAGGTCTTAAAAAGCGTGTTTCAGATAGCATCCGAGATAAGCATACTGTATACTATACAGAGAATGAATTACGAACAAAAGATATACTCGACAAGATAATCCAGATGCATAATACTTTAAGCTATGAGGATAGAAAGCACATAGGGTTTGATAGGAGCGGTGCTTTAATTTATTCTCCATTTTCATCACTATTAAGATAATATGGGAACATACAGCTTTACGTTAAAAAACAATTCCAACGGTAACATTACTCAAGTGAATAACGCCACAATGAGGATTATAGAAAAGGCAATCGAAAACTTTAAAAGTAAAGAAAGTTTGAATGCTGAAATCCCATCAGAGGTAATGAAAAGAAGTAGAAAAATTCGCAGTAAAAAAGAATTAACCAATAGGCATTAACAACCGCTTTTGTTTCTTTTTGTGGTTTCTGTGGGAGATTTGTAGGAGGATTTGATCGCTACGCGAATCAAACCTCCGCAAACTCCCTTTATTACAATTAAATATTAACCTTTTAAACCTTAATCAATGTATACGATTGATAAGTTTATAGGAGAGTTTCAAACAAGAATAAACTCATTTATAAACAAAAACATTTTACGACAATTAATAGTATCCCCAACTGGAACTGGCAAAACTTTCGCCATCATTAGATATGCAGATGCGAACCCAGACAAGAGAATAGTTCTATTATGCCCTACCCAAAGTTTAGTAGATAATATTCAAATGGACAATCCAAATCTTACTTGTGGATACGGTGCGGAGTTTTTAAGCTATAATAAAACAAATAATTTTATTGTAACTACATACGATAGTATAGAAAAAATAGAGGATGTAGATTTATACATAGTAGATGAGGCACACCTTACTTGTTCTCATTCAAGTTTTAGAGATGTCATTCCTATGATATTTCAAACACAAACTAAAGTAGTTTTTATAACTGCAACCCCAGAAATCATAGAGGACTTATTCCCAAAATATAATAACAAAGATTACATACTTGAATTTGATATTCACAGAACCAAAAAAGAGGTTAATATTTTTACTGGCAAGTATAACGTTAAGCTTACTATAAAGGATATTATAACAAATAATCTGAAACCCTCTAAAACAATTCTTATAAGAGTTAATTCCAAAAAAGTCATAGATGATATAATGCAAACATTTAAACCTACTCAAAAAGATAAGATTGCTTGTATTTATTCAGATGAGGATAATGTTTTATATCAAAATCAAGATAAAGAGAAAATTAGAGAACTAAAGAAAGGAAAGATTTCAGACCTCGACTTTATTTTATGTACCTCTATTTATGATGTTGGTTTATCATTTGAGGTTGATAGAGATATTCAATGTTATGCAATAAGTCAAGATAACAGATGTATGCCCAATGCAATCGATATGGTTCAGCTTCTGGCTCGTGTTCGTGAAAATAGCGGTTATAATATGGATTTAACTATTATAGGTAACTATGGCGATTATGAAATCATAAACAGTCCGTTTGATAATTACAAGTCCAAAATACAGTTATGTAATGAAATGGCACACAGATATGAGCAGTACAGTCATTTAAGTTTTGACGCTTACATAGGTATCTTAAATTATTACAAAATAGATGTAACAGAAATACAAACTTTAGGTTTTGAAACTCATAAGGTAAAAATGGCTTCGAGGGTATCCGATACGGTAATCGCTCAAAATTTCAATAGCTTTCCAGAAGAGTATGCAATTATTTGCGGTAACTTGGAGTATATGGGTAAATCACACTTAATTAAGCTAATTACTGGTACTGAAAGTGTAGAGGGTTTAAAGAACAATGCAAATGTTCAGAGAGTGTATAATATCTTATTTGAGGCAACCAAATTGGAGATAGATTTAGATTTGTTTATCGGAGAGCGGTTCTCTGTAAAAAGATACGATTTACTAAAAGAGGTTACTACAAATTACACTTTAGATAAAAGAGATATTTATTCAAATCTTATTAGAGGTGTATATTCAAAAGATGCTATTTTCAACTACAAAGAATTAGGATTTAACGAACTCAATAAGAGTAAACAGAAATCTATAAGAACCCTATTTGATATGACCTATAAGCGTGGAAACTTTAGGGGTGTAAAAGCCGAAAAAATATTAAAAAAAGGGGTGGATAAGGTGTTTTTAGAGTATATGAATAATATAACTTGCACAAACAGTATGTACTCTTTTAAGAAAGTACAGATAAAATGTGCAGAAATTGATAAAGAATTAGCTGCTTTTTAAAGATAGTTCGTTAATAATCTTTTCAACTTGTTTCTTATCCTCATCATTTAGAAAATTAAGCATCTTAATGTATAGCATCATTGATAAATCTTCAAACCTAAAGTCCTCTAATATTTCGGTGTGTGCTTGTTGTACCTTTTCAGA
>NZ_JBELDZ010000107.1:5278-5797 GCF_042094015.1 Aurantibacter sp.
AGATATCTTTATAGTTCTTCTATTGATATAATGTTTTTCGTTTATTGATTGCGGTGCGTGTCCAAGTAGTATATCTCTTATTGTGTTGGATACCTCGAGTTCTGTTGCAAAGGTGTTATATGTTTTCCTTGCCGTTTGATAACTGTACCCTAATAATTTTCTAACTCTTCTTTGGTAAACATCCCAAGTGTTTTTATGGAGTGTAGTATTTTGTATATCATAATCAAATAAAGCTAATTTGTTATCCGATATTAAACCTCTTCCTTTGTGAGTGATTTTAAACAACCTTTTAAGGTTATTCAATAGGAACGGTATATAGTCGTTTATTCTTATGATGAGGTCATCATTAGTAGTGTTTTTAGTTTTTACTCTTCGATGTATTAAATACTTGTTTCCATCGTTGAATATAGCTTCGTATGGGTCTTTATTGTTAAAGTCATTACATTTATATTCAGCATCTTTTAGAGCGGTTATATCTGTTAAATACATACCTCGTAAACCAAACATCAATAGGTATAA
>NZ_JBELDZ010000108.1:0-5689 GCF_042094015.1 Aurantibacter sp.
GCAATGCCACATAAAGTAAATCCTATTGACTTTGAAAACTCTGAAGGAAACTTAGGAATGGCTAACGCTATTTTTGAACATTTATCTGCTAAATTACCTATATCTAGATTACAACGCGATTTAACAGATAGTACTGTTTTACGAAATGTTGGTGTTCCTTTTGGACATACTTTAATAGGTTTTGCTTCTACTTTAAAAGGGTTAAATAAATTATTATTAAATGAAGCTAAATTTGCTCAAGATTTAGAAAATAATTGGGCTGTAGTTGCAGAAGCAATTCAAACAATTTTACGTCGTGAGGCTTATCCTAATCCTTACGAAGCTTTAAAAGGATTAACTAGAACTAACGAAGCTATTACACAAACATCTATAGCAAATTTTATTGATACTTTAGAAGTAAATGATGCTATTAAAATAGAATTAAAAGCTATTACACCAAGTAATTATACAGGTATTTAACTGTTATACTAAAATCTATAAAAAACAAAAAGGCTTTCCATTACGGAAAGCCTTTTCTACATTAACCAATTACTATAAACTTTATTTAAGAAAGTCCATAATGCCTTTTAGTTTATTATCATCCACGTTAGCATCTTTCATTTTAGAAATTAAAGCAGCTATTTTTTCTGGACTCATATCATCTCCTAAAACTCTAATTGCTGCAAATCCCATTGTATTAGAACTTGCTAAAACCAAAACTTCATCTACAGTATTTTCCTCTCCGATAGAACTAATTTTAAATTTCATTCCATCAGAACTAAATTGCATTAACTCTGAATAATCTGGATTTTTAAATACTTTTTGAATCTGTTTTAACTCTTTAGTATAAGCATCTTGTGTGCTATCTGTAGCTTTATACATTAAAACGTGTAATTTGTCTAAAGCATTGTAAGCTTCTCGCTCATCTTTTGTTAAATCTGTATCAGAAAAATCTATCAATGTTTTAGATATATCTACTAAAGAATAACTTGGCTCTTCTTGGTGTTCTACAAAAAAAGTCTGTATAGAATTTTCGTCTTTACAAGCAATTAGGCTCAAACACAATAAACAAATGTATAGAAGGTTTTTCATATTACTTTTTGTTTTTCTTATCTAAAGCGTCTCCACCAGGTAAATTCATTTGATTAGTTAATTTAGATATTTGATTTAAATCTATATCTCCAGTTAAAGAAATAACTATAGACTCTAATGTTCTCTTTTTTCCATTAAGTTCTACATCTGCTTCACTAGTAATATCTGTTAATCCATCTACAAACATTAATAATTCACTAACATGATCTTCGTCTTTTCCTTGTTTAATATAAAAAGTCATAACAACGCCATCATCTTTCACTTTCATTAACTCTTCTAATTTTTTAGAAGCGCCATTTACATATTTTGAAAAATCTAAAGCAATAGATTTATCGCTTGTCATAATAGTTTTAAAGCTGGTAATACTATTTACCATATCAATATATTGCTGTGCTTCTTTATCGTCTGTATCTATATCCATTTTGGCCAAAAGTTTAAACATTTTTGGTTTAATAGAAATATATGTTACTTTACTGTTATCTGAGTATTTACTAAAGACATCTTGTGCTAATGCTGAAGATGTTATTAATAAGGCTAAAGTAAAAAGTGTGATTGCTTTTTTCATTGTCGAGGTTATATTTAATATTGAGTTCATTATGTTGTTTTTTAAATTGTTATTAATTTAGTTATTAATTTTTAGTGTTCTACCTATAGGATTTTGAAAATCGTTTAAGTAACTGATTTGCTCTTTAGCAATTTCTAATTCTTGTAAATACGATACAGAAGTTGCGCCTTTATTAAAGTTTCTAGACACCATTTGTAAAGATTGTACAAACTTATTATATGCTAATTGCGTTTGGTCTTCATTATAAGTTCCCAAATCTTGAGCACTTATAGACCAATTAAAATACATTCCAAAAGAAATAGCTACTACAGCTGCAATACTTAACCATTTATACTTAATGTTTGTTTTAGATTTTAATGGAAGTGTTGCTGTAAAAGTATCTTCTTGGCTTGCTGTAAAATAATTAAATAGCGGTTTATAAGCTTCTAAATGTGCTGGTACAGTATCTTGATTAAAAAAGCGCTTTAACTGCTGCTCTTCTAGAAGCGATGTATTACCATCTAAATATTTTGTTATTAATTGCTCTATATTATTTAAGTCCATAACTATGGGTTTTCATTAGTTGTTCGCGTATGGTTTTTCTTGCTCTAGATAAGGCTACTCTAATTGCGGTAGGTTTCATATCTAACATTTTTTCTATTTCATTAAACTCATACTGTTCTATATCTCTTAATTGAATTACTAATTTTTGTTGTTCTGGTAATGCTTCAATTAATTTTGAAACAAAATCTAAACTATCGTTAGCTTCTACTTGCTTTTGAAGCGATATACTATGATCTTGATAATTGCTATGTACAATTTTTAAATTCTGTGCTTGTTTTGATTTTAATTTATCATAACAAAAATTCTTTGTCATTGTCATAGAAAAAGCTTCAACATTTTTATAGCTTTCAATTTTGCTTTTATTGTTCCAAAGTTTCAATAACACTTCTTGGGTAGCATCTTCAGCTTCTTCTCTAGAGACAAGCAATCGTTTTGCTAAACGAAACACCTTGTCTTTAAAAGGTAATACCATATGTAAGAACTCAGTCTGTGTCATTTTGGTTTTGGTTATGCGGCGGTTTAGGTCGCTTATGTTATTACGACGATACAACTTCTAAATTGTTACATCTATTTTAAAAAATATTATTCGTAAATTTATGGAAATCATTTTAACATCTATGAATCCTATTAAAACACTACGTTTTTACGGCTTACTATTCTTATTAATTTCTAGTTGTGCATACGATTTAGATGATAATCCTGTAACTGCTAACGATATAAATGATTTTATTTATAAAGGTTTAAGAACTTATTATCTGTATAATGAATTGGTTCCAGATTTAGTTGAAAATAAAACTTTTAACCCTAACTACAATAATTACTTAAGCGCAAATACACCTGAAAACTTCTTCGAAAATTTAATATATGATAGAGCTATAACTGACAAGTTTAGTTGGCTAACAAGCGATTATCTTGCTTTAGAACAACAGTTTCAAGGCACAAACCAAGTTAATGGAATGGTTTACGGATTGGATAGAGTATCGCCAGGAAGCGATAATTTATATGGCTATGTAAAATATGTACTGCCAAACACAAGTGCTTCATCCGAAAATTTAATGCGAGGCGCTATTTTCACACAAGTAGATAATCAAAATTTAACAATTTCTAATTACCGTAGTTTATTAGATAATAGTTCTTATAGTATTCAATTAGCAGCTTACAATTCTATAACAAATGAGTTTGATGTTAATGGAACGACTATAAACTTAACCAAACAAACCTATACAGAAAACCCTATTTATAAATCTGAAATTTTCACAATTGATTCAGATAACGTTGGTTATCTAATGTATAACAGATTTAATGCAGAGTTTGATGAACAACTAAATAACGAATTTGGAAATTTTGCTGCAAACAACATAGATCATTTAGTGCTAGATTTACGTTATAATCCTGGCGGATCTGTAAATACAGCAACACGTTTAGCTAGTATGATTACTGGACAATTTAACACAGACGTATTTTCTAAATTAAATTACAATAGTAATAATTCGGCTTCAAATCAAACCTATAATTTTTCAAGTTCAATTAACGGGCAAACCATAAATCATTTAAATCTAACAGAAGTTTATGTGTTAACAACAGATAATACTGCTTCTGCCAGCGAAATGATTATTAACAGCTTAAGACCTTACATTAACGTAATTCAAATTGGAACTACAACTGTTGGTAAATCTCAAGCCTCAATTACGTTATACGATTCTTCTAATTTTTCAAGAAACAATGTAAATCCGTTACATTTATATGCAATGCAACCTTTAGTTGCAAAAACAACCAACAAATTAGATGTAGATGTTCCAAGTACAGGATTAGTTCCTAATATTGTTTTATCTGAAAACGCGCTTAATTTAAATGAATTAGGTCAAATTACAGAACCTTTATTGGCCGAAGCATTGGCCCAAATTGATGCTAATAATAGAATAGAACAACCACAAATAAAAAAAGAAGTTTCTAAAAGTATACATTCTACTAACTTTTTCAAATTCAATGAAGAGATGTTTATAGATCATTTATCTACAGAATAATGCAACCACACAAAACCTACTTTAACTGGAGTTCTGGTAAAGATTCAAGCTTTGCTTTATTTTTAATATTGAAAGATTCCAATTACAATGTTGATTTATTAGTTACTACAATAAACAAACATTACAATAGAGTTAGTATGCACGGTTTAAGACGAAACGTTTTAGAAGCGCAAACAAAAGCCTTAAACCTACCTTTAAAAACTATAGAATTACCAGAATTGCCAAGTATGGAAGATTACGAAGCTATTATGACTAAAACTATAAATGATTTGATTACTGCAAACTATACGCATTGTGTTTTTGGGGATATTTTTTTAGAAGATTTAAGAACATACAGAGACAATAGCTTAAAACCATTTAACCTTACCTCTATTTACCCGTTATGGAAAATGGATACTAAAAAACTAATAACTCAATTTATAGACTTGGGTTTTAAAGCTGTTGTTGTTTGTGCTAAAGCAGATTTCTTTGATGAAGACTTTGTTGGAAAAACCTTAACACACCAACTTATAGAAGATTTACCTAAAGACGTAGATGTTTGTGGCGAAAATGGCGAATTTCATACCTTTTGCTATGATGGACCCATTTTCTCTTCTCCTGTAAATTACAATTTAGGAGAAAAAACATACAGAGCTTATAATACACCAAACACAAAAGATGGTAAAAGCGGATTTTGGTTTTGCGATATTATATTAGATTAAATTGAGATAATTAAATTATATTTACAGGATAACGGTAACAAAAAAAGCAGCATATCCTGACATATTTACGGGATATCGGTAATAAAAGTTACTATATAACGAGTTGTAAATAATACCCAAAAACATCACGAACGAATTGAAAAAACGATTTTTACTCTTATTTGGAATTCTGATTTTACTTGTTGTTGGGTTTTTCGTGTCTAAAAAAATCAATCTAAATCCGAATTATGAAATCGGACAAAAAATTGATAGTCTGAACGGAGTTGCTGTTTATTATAATGGTGGAGTTGGAAATGTGGACGGACGAGCATTAGCGAAAGATGGCTATAATCTTGGACTGAAATATCAATGCGTGGAATTCGTAAAACGATATTACTACGAAGAACTGAACCATAAAATGCCTGACAGTTATGGACACGCAAAAGATTTTTTTAATTCACAGGTTAAGGATGGAAAAATAAACAAACAGCGGAATTTAAAGCAGTATAATAATCCAAGTAAAACCAAACCGAAAGTAGATGATTTAGTGATTTATTCTGCAACAACGCTGAATAAATATGGACACGTTTCAATAGTTTCTAAAGTAACCGAAAACGAAATTGAGATTATTCAACAAAATCCTGGACCATTTGGAAATTCAAGAGAAAAATATGACTTGATAAATGAAAACGGAAAATGGAAAATTAAAAACGAACGAATTTTAGGTTGGTTAAGAAAATAGCGGAAAAGTACTATTTACAACAACGTGTATAATTAATTGCTAGTTCACTGCCGACTTACGAAAA
>NZ_JBELDZ010000109.1:0-5273 GCF_042094015.1 Aurantibacter sp.
TCGAGCCTTCTCCATTTTAAATTTGGCACAATCAATCCATTATAAGATCTATTTAAATTGTATTTATTTTCAATTTTTCCATCATTTAACACGACATCAAAACTACCTGATAATGCAATTATAAATTCATTAGATTCTTTAAAAGCATGACCTCCCCTAACTTCTCCTCCAGGAACATCATAAATCCAATATGTTCTTTTGATTGTGAAAGGTATTTGAGCTCCGTTTTCAAAAAAACTTAAATTACCTCTAGGATCTAAAATTTTAGGCAAATTTATTAATTCAACTCCTTCCATTATAAATTTACAATTTTCTGAATATATTCTCCATAACCACTTTTACCATACTTTTTTGCAACTGCTAAGGCTTGGTTCTTATCTATAAACTTATGTAAATATGCTATTTCTTCAATACAAGCTATTTTTTTATCAGTTCTTTTTTCAATTACTCTAACAAATTCAGAGGCATCATCCATAGAATCTACAGTTCCTGTATCTAACCATGCCATTCCTCTTGTCATTATACCAACCTCTAATTCCTCTTTTTCTAAATAAATCTGATTTAAGGTGGTTATTTCTTTTTCCCCTCTATGTGATGGTTTTACTTTTTTAGCAAATTCTACAACTCTATTATCATAAAAATATAGACCAGGAACTGCAAACGAAGACTTTGGCTCTGTTGGTTTTTCTTCAATACTAATCACTTTATTATTATTATCGAATTCAACAACTCCATATCTTTGTGGATCATGAACTGGATAAGCAAAAACAGCTGCTCCATTGATATTCATTTTACTTCTTAAAAGTGTACCTAAACCACTACCATAGAATATATTATCACCTAAAACTAAAGCTACTTTATCATTTCCTATAAATTCTTCTCCAATAATAAATGCCTCTGCAAGTCCATTTGGTTCTGGTTGAATTGCATAATCGAATTTACAACCGACTTGAGATCCATCTCCTAATAGATTTTTAAATGCTTCTTGATCATGAGGAGTTGTAATTATTAGTATTTCTCTAATTCCTGCAAGCATTAAAACCGATAAAGGGTAATATATCATTGGCTTATCATAAACAGGCAATAATTGTTTACTTACAGCTATAGTTAAAGGGTAAAGACGTGTACCTGATCCTCCAGCTAAAATAATTCCTTTCATAATTAATCAGTTGTATTGTTTTTTATAATAGTTAATGTAATCTCCATTAATAATATTATTCATCCAGGTTTTGTTATCTAAATACCAATCAATAGTTTTAGAAAGACCTTCTTCAAAAGTTACTGAAGGTTTCCAGCCTAATTCTTTATTAATTTTTGTTGCATCAATTGCATATCTAAGATCATGACCTGGTCTATCTGTTACATAAGTAATTAGTTTTTCACTTTCTCCTTTTGTTCTTCCAAGTTTTAAATCCATTTGTTGACATAGCAACTTAATTAAGTCTATGTTTTGCCATTCATTAAAGCCTCCAATATTATAAGTCTCTCCATTTTCTCCTTTATGAAAAACTAAGTCTATAGCTATAGCGTGATCGATGACATATAACCAATCTCTTGTATATTTCCCATCTCCATATACAGGTAATTTTTTGTGATTTATTATATTATTAATAAATAAAGGGATTATTTTTTCTGGAAATTGGTTAGCTCCGTAATTATTTGAACAATTACTAATAACGTATGGCATATTATAAGTTTCGCCATAAGTTCTTACAAAATGATCTGAACTTGCTTTACTTGCAGAATATGGTGAGTTAGGATCATACGATGTTGTTTCCGTAAAAAGACCTTCTTCTCCTAATGTTCCATAAACCTCATCTGTACTTACATGGTAGAATAATTTATCCTCCCATTTGTCTTGCCATAAATTCTTAAAGGAATTCAGCAAAACCATAGTTCCTAAAATATTGGTCTTAGCGAATGCTAAAGGATCTATGATTGATCTATCTACATGAGATTCCGCAGCTAAATGAATAACACTATCAAACTGATGCTCCTGAAACAATGCCTCAATATACTTTTCATTTGTAATATCTCCTTTTAAAAAGGTATAGTTTGAAGCAGATTCTATATCTGTTAAATTCTCTAAATTACCAGCATAAGTTAAAGCATCCAAATTAAAAATTTGGCAAGCTGGGTACTTGTTCACAAACAAACGTACAACATGTGAACCGATAAAACCAGCTCCTCCAGTAATTAAAATATTTTTCATGTGTTCAATATTAATATTATTTACCAACTCCTTTTATCTGAAAACCAATAGCAGACATCTTTTCTGTATCTAAAATATTTCGTCCATCAAATACAAATGCAGGTTTGTACATATTTTTATAAATAGTAGTCCAATCGTAATCAACAAACTCGTCCCATTCGGTTAATACTGCCACTGCATGTGACTTATACACAGCCTCCATTGGTTTGTTATAGGTAAATATTTGCGCTAACTTTTGCTTTATTTTTTCTTCACTTAAACCATTCAACTCCCATAAATAACGCATATCTGCTTTTATCTTTACTTCAGATACTTTCGGATCATACACATGTATTTCAGCCCCATCTTCTATTAGTGATTCTGCTACATAAATAGCGGCTGACTCTCTCGTATCGTTCGTATCTTTTTTAAATGCCCACCCCAAGAAAGAAATCTTTTTACCATTTACAGTATTAAATAAACTCGTAATAATTCTTTTAGCAAAACGGTATTTTTGATGATCATTCATGATGACTACCTGCTCCCAATAATTGGCAACTTCTGGCAAGTTAAAATGACGGCATAAATACACTAAGTTTAAAATATCTTTCTGGAAACAAGACCCCCCGAAACCAACAGATGCTTTTAAAAACTTAGGTCCGATTCTACTATCTGTACCAATAGCAAGTGCTACTTCGTCTACATTTGCTTCTGTAGCTTCACACAAAGCCGATAGGGCGTTGATCGATGAAATTCGTTGTGCTAAAAACGCATTGGCTGTTAGTTTAGACAACTCTGATGACCATACATTAGTCGTTAATATTTGTTTTGGACTTAACCAATGTGCATATACATCTACTAAAGATTGTATTGCCTCTTTTCCACTAGGAGTTTGCTGGCCTCCAATTAACACCCTGTCCGAAAATAACAAATCTTCAATAGCAGTACCTTCTGCTAAAAATTCTGGATTAGAAAGCACTTCAAAATTTACACCGTTTCCATTACTATCTAATATGGTTTGTAACGTTTGTGCAGTACGAACAGGTAATGTTGATTTTTCAACAATTATCTTATCATTGGTTGAAATTTCCGCTATTTGACGAGCACACAACTCTACAAATTTTAAATCTGCAGCCATTCCCTTTCCCTCACCATAGGTTTTGGTTGGTGTGTTTACAGCAATAAAAATCATGTCTGCTGCTGATATTGCACTATCAACATCGGTTGAAAAAAACAGGTTCTTACCACGTGCTTGGTCTACAACTTCTGCCAATCCTGGCTCGTAAATAGGTAATTTATTTAAATCGTCACTATTCCAATCCGCAATACGTTCTGCATTTAAATCAACAACTGTTACTTTAATTTCAGGGCATTTTAATGCAATTGCTGACATTGTAGGCCCACCAACATAACCAGCACCTAAACAACAAATATTTTTAACTTTTTTCATCTTTTTTTATTGTGAAATCTTTTTTTTCTAATCTTACTTAAATTATTTTATCCAGAGTTTCTAATTTAGAATATATGACGTAATTATCCTTAACGCGCTTGAACAGATATGAATTTTAAAATAGAAATCTTACTCAGCTTGTTTTAAAATTTCATGTCCTGCTTTTAAAAGATCAACATCTTTTTTCATTAAAGAAACATCACCTTTCATCATGTCTTTAACTAAATAAGCTAAATCATGTTCGGGAACCCAACCTAATTTATTTTTAGCTTTTGAAGGATCTCCAATTAACAAATCAACTTCCGTTGGACGAAAATAAGAAGGATCTACTGACAAAACTTCTTTACCTATTGCTATTTGAAAATCTTTATGATTACATGCTGTAACAAAAGCTTTCTCATCTACTCCTTCTCCTTTGAAGTCTAATTCTATCCCAACTTCACCAAAAGCTAAACGAACAAATTCACGCACTGTGGTAGTTACCCCTGTGGCTATCACCCAATCTTCAGGTTGTTTTGCTTGTAAAATCATCCACATCATACGAACATAATCTTTCGCATGTCCCCAATCACGTTTTGCTTCTAAATTTCCTAAAAATACTTTTTCTTGTAACCCTAAGGCTATCTTTGCAACTGCACGTGTAATTTTTCTTGTTACAAAAGTTTCACCTCTTCTTGGTGATTCATGGTTAAATAAAATACCATTACACGCAAACATGTTATAGGCCTCTCTATAGTTTTTAGTAATCCAAAAACCATAGATTTTGGCAACCCCGTATGGTGATCTTGGATAGAATGGTGAATTTTCATCATAAAACCCTCTCTCGTTTTTATTCTCTGGCATTCCTCCATACAATTCTGAAGTCGAAGCTTGGTAAATTCTTGTTTTCTTTTCTAAGCCTAAAATCCGTACTGCTTCTAAAATTCTTAAAGTACCTAATCCATCAACGTTTCCAACATATTCAGGTGTGTCAAAAGAAACCGCTACGTGAGACATCGCACCCAAATTATAAATCTCATCTGGTTGACATTCTTGAATAATACGTGTCAAATTCATTGCATCTGTTAAATCTCCGTAATGTAATTTTAGCCTTAAATCTCGAGCATGCGGATCTTGGTATAAGTGATCGATTCTGTCTGTATTAAACAAAGAAGACCTTCTCTTAACGCCGTGAACCATGTAGCCTTTCTCTAACAATAATTCTGCTAAGTAAGAACCATCTTGTCCAGTAATACCTGTAATTAATGCAACTTTCATAATTATAATTTTAGTTCTTTAATACCATCTATATTCTCTAAAAACCATTGGTAGGTTTTTTTAATACCGTCCTCTAATTCTGTTGAATATTCCCATCCTAGCTCTTTCATCTTGGAAACATTCATCAGTTTTCTTGGAGTACCGTCTGGTTTCGTGGCATCCCAAAGAATATTTCCTTGGTGACCAGTTATTTTTTTTATGGTTTCTGCCAGTTCTTTAATGGTAATGTCTTTTCCTGTTCCAATATTGTACAAGTATTCTGGTAAATTATTTTCTAGAGCATATACTACAGCCTCTGCCAAATCATCTACAAACAAAAACTCTCTCATTGGAGTTCCACTTCCCCAAAGCGTTACATCTGAATGCTTATTTTTT
>NZ_JBELDZ010000110.1:0-5150 GCF_042094015.1 Aurantibacter sp.
CAGAAAGTTGAAAAAAGTTACGTCTTTTCATTGAAACTATAATTTGAATTTTAAACTTAAGTAGATACTTGTTAAAATCTATCCTGTTTTATCCTGTTTATAAAAAAACCAGAAGATAAGTATCTTCTGGTTTTTAAAATATTTAAAATATTAGTTATCTTATTATTAATTTAGAATGGTAAGTTCTATCATCATTAGAAATTACTTTTATCATATATACACCTGGAGTAAAATTTCTATCATTTTCAATTTTAATTTCTCCATTGGTTGATTTTTCATTGTCTTTATTTATGTTATTTTTTTGGTATTAAACTGCTTTTGTAATAATACTAAAGATAATTGAAAACACTATTATGAGCTATACTGATTAGATGATAATTTAACACAACTGTTTTTATAGTAGGATTAGTGATTAGGCTTAGCAAAGCTAATTCACCCTGAACAAAGGTTTAGTATTAAACGCTAATTATCATCTATTATTCTAACTTTAACACTTCACTACCAGCCATTAAAAATGCACCAGTTCCAAAATTTTGATAACTGTCTTTAGATGCTGGCTCAGGAAAAGCACCAATATTCTGTACCCAACCAACTCTGCCATCTTCTTGCTGACAAGCAACTAATGCATTCCATGCTTTTTTAACTGCTGGTATATGCTTTTTGTCTATGAAACCATTGTTAATTCCCCAAGCTAAAGCAAAAGTGTAAAACCCACTTCCGCTAACTTCACCATGAGTGTAAGATTCTGGGCATAACAAACTTGTTCTCCATAAACCATCTTTTGGTTGAATTTTTAAAATTTTTGCCGCCATTTCTTTGTAGAGATTTACATAAAAATCTCTATGCTTGTAATCTTTTGGTAAGTCTTCTAAAAGTAAAGCTAACCCACCAATTACCCATCCATTTCCTCTAGACCAAAATACTTTTTTACCATTTGGTTCTTTAGTATCATTATCTGTTCCTTGCCAAACAAAACGCATGTCTCTAGCAAATAAATTTTCATCTTTATCATATAACCTATTATAGGTTTCCATATAATACGTATGCATAGCCTCTAAATATTTAGGCTGATTTGTTTTTTTCGCATATAAATTAATTACAGGAGGTGCCATAAACAATGCATCACACCACCACCATAAAATGGTTTTATCTTCTTTACTTTTATTGGTTCCTGCTTTCCAGTTATTATCTTCATATAAATGAGCCTCTAAGAATTTTTTAGTAGGTTCTAAGTCGGCAAAATTTCTTCTTTTTTCATTCATAGAAACGTATAAGTAGCTGTAAGAAATTGCCACATCATCTGCATGATATAAACGTTTAAAGGTATTCCAATTGTTATGTACCGCTTGATTTTTTAAAGCAGCCATATACATCATATTTTTTGTTGTTTTATGTGCTCTAGCTACACCTGTATAATAAGCACCATTTGTCCAATCTGTTGGGTGAATTGCAAAAATTGGATGTGCTTCTTGCCATTCTAAAGCTTTAATCATTGATTTCTTGATTTCAGTGTTATCTAAATCAGATGATTTTTGAGCTACTTTATTTTGAGCTACTGAACAACTTAAAAATACAATTGCAGATAGAAGTGTTAAGATTGATTTATTCATTTTAAATCTATTTATTTTTTTAATTTGAATTTTGCTTCTAAATATTCCTTTGATGAAGTTCCTATTTTTACACTGTAATCTCCAGCTTCTAAAACTTTTTTCATTTCTAGCCCTGTAAATTCTAGCATTTTAGGCGTTATCTTAAAAGAAACTGTTTTGCTCTCTCCTGAAGCTAATTCAATTTTTTCAAAACCTTTTAACTCTTTGTCTGGTCTTGTTACAGAACCTATTTCATCTTTAATATACATTTGCACCACCTCTTTGGCTTTTACCTTACCTATATTTTTTACCCTTACACTTGCAGTAATTTCTGTACTTGGAGTGATTTCTGAACTAGAAACTTTGATGTCTGAATATTCAAATTTACCATAACTTAAACCGTAACCAAAAGGATAAATAGGACCTTTGTCTAAAAATAAGTATTCTTTTTTATAGTTGATTTCTTTCATACTATAATGATATGGTAATTGCCCAATTGATCTAGGAATAGTAACAGGAGATTTCCCCGAAGGAGACACCTCACCAAAAATAATTTTTGCTGTAGATTCATCTCCAAATTCACTTAAATCCCAAGTATCTATAATAGCATCAGCTTTTGCAGCAATAGTATTGATAGCTAATGTTCTTCTGTGTTTTAAGATTACAATTACTTTTTTACCTAAAGCTGTAATTTTTTCAACCAATTCGTCTTGTGCACCAACAGGTTCTATGGTTGCTCTATCACCTAAAGTACTGTTACTAAAATAGGCTTCTTTGGCTGTAAATTTATCTCCTCCTAAAAATAATACTACAACATCTGATTTTCTGGCAATATTTACCAATTTTGCAATGGCTTTTGGGTCTCTATCTAATAATTTTGGAGCCCCTCCTTTTTCGTTTGTTAAATGAAAGCCTTTTTCAGCAATAAATTTAATATTGTTATTCCCTACTGCAGATTCAAACATTTCTTTGGTATTCTCTTTTAATAAAGGTCCTAAAAGAGCAACTTTTGTAGACTTATTTTTGTTAAGAGGTAATACATTTTCTTCATTTTTTAATAAAATGATTGATTCTAAATCTGCTTCTTTTGCCAATTCTAAAGATGACGCTGCACGCACTCCTTTTTTAGTTTCTTCTAAATTGATATAAGGATTATCAAACAACCCTAAAATAAATTTTGTTCTTAGCACACGTCTTACAGACCTATCTATTAATTTTTCTAAGTCAGGGTTTTTCTTTACCATTTCTGGTAAGTACGAGTACGAATCCTCTGCATATAAATCGATATCAATACCCGCTTCTAAGCCCATTTGTGCAGCAGCTTCAGGAGATTCAGCAACTTTCATAAAATAAAACAAACGTGCAATATCATTAGAATCTGAAACTACATAGCCTTCAAATCCCCAATCATCCCTTAAAACACCTGTTAATAATTCTTTATTCCCATGAGAAGCAATTCCATTTAAATCGCCATGAGAAGCCATAATTCCTAAAGATTTTGCTTCTTTTACAGCGGCTTCAAAAGGAGGGTAAATTTCATCAATTAAAGTTCTTTCTGATATTTCTATTGCAGCAAAATTAGAACCTCCTAAGACTTGACCATATCCTGCAAAGTGTTTCGCAACAGCCCCTATGTGTGTTCCTGCTCCTAAACCATCATAATTACCTTGCACGCCTTTCACAGCATTTGTAACCATTTGCGTAGTCAAGTACGTATCTTCGCCAAAGGCTTCACTCATTCTTCCAAACCTTGGGTCTCTAACAATATCTGCTTCTGGAGAGTGGCACATGTGCATTCCTCTTAAACGTGCTTCCTTACCCACAACATCCCACATACGATTTACTAAATCTGGATTAAAAGAAGCTGCTGAAGTTAATGGACGACCAAATTTTGTACATCCTTCAGCATCTACACCATTATAAGATTCGGTTACAAACAAAGCAGGAATACCCCATCTATTATTTTCTATGATGTATTTTTGAAGTTCGTTATTTAACTTTGCAGCTGCAACAGGATCTATATGTTCTCCTGGATTTTTAATCCCTGCAATACCTAGTTTTAATTTTTTTATGACCCTTTTAGATAATTTTAAGTTGCCTTTTTCATCTGGCTTTGCACCAATATTTGCGTGAAAAATTCGCATTTGCGCTACTTTTTCTTCAATAGATAGTAGAGGTAGTAAGGCATCAACTCTTTCATCTATTGATAAAGATTTGTCTTTGTAATCTTTTGATGAAGTTGATTCTCCACAAGAGTATAATAATGTAGTTAATACTAATAGAACCAGTAGTTTTTTCATTGGTTGTTTTTATTTGTAAGTTGCTTTTCTGTGTGTATTGATTTAATAAATAAAAATAAACTCTTAAAGATAAAAAGGTGTCCTGTACTATAATGGTATTCTTATTAAGAAACCCTTATTTTTTAATTTGTTTACCCATTACAAAATACATTCTACTTTCTTCTGGAACATCTCCATCACTATTACCTGCCATAATAATGCTTTCACCTTTTTTAGCTATTCTTTTGAAAAGCGACATTTTAACACCTCCTAAATTTACATCATCTCCAATATCTATATAATTTTTGGTTAAAAATACTGGTCTTTCTACGCGATCATCATGCCCAATATAGACAATCATATCTTTACCAGTAATAAATTGTAGTTGATCACGAGCCCAATATTTGCTATCTGAATTTGTCATTCTTATATATTCTGCGCCTACCAAATACCTAGGAATAACCGTATAATTATATTCTAAATCTGTATAGGCTTTTTTGCCCCAATGCACATTCTTTCTTAATGTAGCTTTACCATTTGCAGTATAACTAAATTTGGTAAATAAATCACTTTTATGAACGCTTGCAGGATTGTACGGTTCAGTTTTTGGTGTGTGAATTGGAAGTGGTTCTGCTTTATCAAAATTTACAGTATATACTTGTGGCATTTCTTTGGATAAACCATTTTTAATGTCTACAGATTTCTTTTTAATTCTATATTTGCTGGTTTCAATCCTTTACTGGTAGCTGTTATTGTTACCTCGCCTTCTTGCAATAAAGATTTGATTGCAACTCGATTTATACCCGCTTCTGCATCTAAAAATAAATTATTTATTGTGTTTGGTTTTCCACTATTATAGCCACCTCTCCAAATAGCCGGTCCAGAAATAGTAAAATCTACTTTGTTTTTACTTAAAGGATGTCTATCTCCATTTTTATCAACAATCTCAAAATCTAACAATGCAATATCTGCACCATCAGCCAACCATCCTTTGGGCCCTAAAATGGGTGTTAATTTTATAGCAACGGGTTCACCAATCGTTTTTTTGGTTTGAGAAATTAGTAATTCATCATTTGCCATTAATATATTCTTGACTCTTTAAGTGGAGAAGAGATTAGTGACCATTTATTATTTGCTGGTACTTTAGGCCTAACAAATACTCTTTTATTTTGAGTTACACTTCCGTAGGTAAATGATCCTAAAGGACCACTTTGCGCATATAATGCTATACCATCTTGAGATCTTGTAATATCTACAGTACCAGTTACTTTTACTATAGATT
>NZ_JBELDZ010000111.1:0-4934 GCF_042094015.1 Aurantibacter sp.
CTGAATGCTTTTAGGGAGATAATGGAAACGATTAATGGAGAAGATTAAAAACGTTAATAACAAATCGAACACCTCAATAAAAAAGGCAAAAAAACAGGTATTAACTATTGAGTAAAAAAAAAGACAGAGACCACCGTATGAAGTTTGATGAAGTAAGAGAAAAACATATAGAGCTTGCGATAAAAGATTATGAATCTCATGGTATTCCAGATGGATTTAAGCAATCCGCCTATTTTGATGTTAAAATTAAAGGTAAATATTATCCTCCAAAACCTATTATGGCCTATGCAAACTTTCATGCCAAAGGAGTTGAACCTATTAATAATTTTAGTGGCGGAGTAAATACGCCGTGCTTTAATGCTTTTGAACGTTTAGGTATACCTGTAATTAAAAAAACAAAAAATATGAGTTCAAATGAAGATCTGTACAAATTAAAAGAGGATTTTTTAGCCTACTGGCCAATTGAAAGATTGGAGCTAATGACTTTGGAAGAATATACAGATACTAATAGAGAAAACTCTTTTTGTTATTGGCTAGAGCATATAACGCGAGATCTAGGGAGTATTGTTGGAGGAAGCTCTTATAAGTTTGGTATTTACAAACGTACTAGTCAAAGTGAGGTGAAGGAAGAGAGTAACCGCACGACTGATGGGGAATATGCTTGGTTTAAGAAATATGGCGAAGAAAGTAAAGAAGTCGCTTTTAAAACTGTAAAAACTATTATCATAAAGATTGCTAAAGCTGCTCAAAACAATACGCTTTCTGTTATTGATGATATCGATTTAGGGAATGCATATAAGTGGAAGATTGCCTTTTTATATGGTGACTACAATTGTCTAAACATGTTTAAATTAGATGCTTTACGTATAATAGCCTCTAATTTAAAGATAGAGTATAATAAAAAAACTCAGATCTCCTACTTTCATCAAGCCATCTTAAAACGAAAAACAGATGAAGAAGCTTATTTTACATATTGTCATGCCTTGTGGCAACAATATCAAGATCGCCTCATTGATGTTAAAAAAGATTTTGCGAAATGGCTCAATAAAAATACGTTCGAATCTTATCGTTCATTCCTGGGTAGCACTACAAATAGTATTCAGGAAAAATTAGATGAAATCAATTCTTTTTTTGATGAAATAGATTTTTTCCTAGTTGATCCTAAAAAAGTGAATGGTTTAGTGAGTACTATTTTATTTTTAATGAGTAAGAAAGAACGCATTAAAAATCCTGAATTTGTTGCATATGATTCTAAAAATAGCAATGGCATCCCTAAAGCGATTTTAGGAAAGAACAACTACATAAAATTTTTAAAAGAAACCTTTGAATACAAAGCTCCCAACTACTGGGTTTTTCAAGGGAATCCAAAAATATATGATTTCGAAACTGCCTTACGTGATGAACTATTAACTAAATGGACAGTAAGCTCTCATAAGGATAAAATAAAGGTAGGCGATAAAGTAATTATCTGGATCACAGGAAGCAAATCGGGTTGTTATGCATTAGCAGAGGTGACCTCAGAACCGTATCTTAGAAATCTAGATATTACTAGTGATTTGTGGAGCGAAGAAGATAAAAGCAACTTAAAAGCTGACTTAAAAATAACACACAACTTTGTAGATACGCCAGTATTAAAAATAACTTTGGAAAATAAAGAGGGGTTACGTGATTTTAACGGCGGAAATCAAGGAACAAATTTCAAAGCAACAGAAGAAGAATTCATGATTTTTTTAGATTGGCACGAATCAAAACTAAGCACTATGGACAGTAAAAATATCTCAACTAAAAAAATAGTAAATCCACTAAACCAAATATTATATGGGCCTCCTGGTACTGGAAAAACATATAACACAGTAAACAGTGCTTTACAAATTGTGGACCCTGAGTTTTATGAGAAAAATAAGCTTGACAGAACACAACTAAAAGAGCGCTTTGATGCCTTTGTTAAGAAAGGTAATATTGTATTTACAACGTTTCATCAAAGTATGAGTTATGAAGATTTTATAGAAGGTATCAAACCTGTAATGTCTAATAAAAGCACTAACAATGATTTAGAATATGAAATTCAAGATGGGGTTTTAAAAGAATTGGTAGGTAACATGGTTGACTTTACCACATCATCTAAAAAATCTCAAATTGATGTCATTATTGACAAGGATAAATTCAAAAAAAATATAAACAAGGTATCCTTAGGTAATAGTAACGACCCTGAAGATGACGAGATTTATCAATATTGTATACAGAACAATTGTATTGCATTAGGTTTTGGTGAAGACATTGATTTTGGGGGAGTTAAAAACCGAAACGATATTAGAGATCGGTACAGAGAAAATGGAATAGATTTTTCTACTTCAATGGATTTCAATATTTCATCGATTGAAAGATTAGCAATTTGGATGGAAGAAGGTCAATTAGTTTTCATTTCAAATGGAAACAAAAAATTGAGAGCAATCGGAGTTGTTTCAGGAAACTATTACTGTGACCCCTCAACTCCTATTCGCTATTCTCAATTTAGAAAAGTGAACTGGCTTTATACGGACATTGAAATCCCTATAAAACAGATTTATGGTAGTTACTTCTCGCAACAAACAATTTATCAAATGGCTGGGAGTAAATTTGACTACAGCTACTTCACTAAATCTAAACAGGAAGAAACTAATTCAAAAAACTATGTGCTTATAATTGATGAAATAAATCGAGGGAATGTCTCAAGTATTTTTGGAGAGCTCATTACGCTTCTAGAAACTGATAAAAGGAAGGGAAATAAAGAAGAATTAGAAGTGATACTGCCTTACTCTAAAGAACTTTTTTCTATTCCTAACAATCTACATATCATTGGAACAATGAACACCGCAGATCGCTCTGTAGAAGCACTAGATACTGCACTACGTCGTCGTTTTGAATTTAAGGAAATGATGCCAGATTACAGCGTAATTAAAGACGAAATCGTAGGTGAGATAAAGCTCTCTAAAGTATTAGAAACCATTAACCAAAGAATAGAGCTATTGATAGATCGGGATCACACCATTGGTCATTCTTATTTTGTGGGGGTAGATACTAAAGAAAAATTAGCAAGTGCCTTTAGAAATAAAATTGTACCCCTGTTACAAGAATATTTTTATGGGGACTATGGTAAAATTGGATTGGTACTCGGAAAAGGATTCATAAAAAGAGAGAAGAATAAACATTTACAATTTTCAAGTTTCAATTACGAAGGAAAAGAAGAATTTATAACCCCTACCTTCACCCTGAAACCAATTGATAAATCAACTATTATTGAAGCAGTAAGTCAATTATCTGAAACCAAAGAAAGTTAATTTTGAGCATTCACAAAACCATCGCTGTCTTTGAGCATCAACGATTAAAAATTGGTGATCATGGCTTTAAACAAACGCATTTAGATGCGCTATTGAAGCTTAATGAGTACCATGATGGGAATTACTTTGAACCGATCGCAAAAGGGATTAAGTTCAACCAGTACGTGGGTATTATCCAGGTAGATGGTCTTAGCATAGAAATACACCCCAAAGCGGATAAAGAAGACGACGACCATAAATGGAAAGACGTTTTAATAAATATGCTGAAATCTTGTGGTCGCCTAAAAGCAAAATCATCAGGGGCTGCAAACGTCAAGAGACAACATCTCAACTTATTAGAGGTTTATTTTGAAATGTATCTACTGGAAGTAGAAAACCTAGTAAGAAGAGGACTCATTAAAAAATACAGAACACAAACACAGAATACCAAAGCGTTAAAGGGAAAGTTAGAGTTTGCAGGTCACGTTAGACGTAATCTAATTCATAAAGAAAGGTTTCATACAACTCATCAAGTATACGACGGCAATCACTTGCTTCACCAAGTGCTTCACAAAGCATTAAATATAGTAGACCAATTTACCAAGGGAACTCGTCTGAATGACCTAACAAATAGGGTCCTTCTTAACTTTCCTAAAGTTGATCTAAAAACAATTACATCGAAACAAATAAATAGCATTTCACTAGATAGAAAATCGAGCAGTTATAAAGATGCGATTGAATTGGCCCGTTTGATTATTTTGAATTATTCACCTGATATTTCTAGTGGTAAGGAAAAAATGCTATCCCTACTTTTTGATATGAATGTGCTCTGGGAAGAATATATTTTGATTCAGCTAAGAAAAGAACTTATAAACTCTGTTTACGAAGTAAAAGGGCAGGACAGTCAGACTTTTATTGGTTCTAATTTCTTAAAACCCGATGTCGTAATTCAACATAAAGACGACCCTAACAAAGTTTACATCATAGATACCAAATGGAAACGTCCTCAAAATAAATCTTCATCTATTTCAGACTTAAGGCAAATGTATGTATACAACCGTTTTTGGAATGCTCAAAAAGCGATGCTATTGTACCCTGGTGAATCCAATTACAATTCGTTCAAAAAGTTTGAAACGGAAGATTTTGTTAGGAATGGTGATCAAACAAACTCAATTACACACTTATGTAAATCAGGTTTTATTAGCGTACTAGATGAAAACAATAAGCTAAGCACTACTATTGGTAAGGAAGTGCTAGCGCTTTTAGAGGAAGACTTTCAATCTTAAACTGTTTATAAAATGAGTAGCCCAGTAGAGGAACATTTCATTTGTAATAAATGTAAACACCTAAGACTTTTATCTGGAGGGTGCAATGCGTTTCCTGGGGATATTCCCTATGGGATGGGTGTTTTGTTTCAACATTACAAGCCACTACCAGGACAGAAGAACACGATTGTGTTTGAGCCAGGGGAGCCTGAAGAGATATAGTACTCACAACACACTAAACAATCTCCTAGCGAACTAAATATCAGTTCATAGCAGCTGCTTGAATTATCAGTGATTTGTTTAGCTTACTTAAATCGGATTAGGTGTTACCTCTTATCCACTGATACAAAATGGGTAAAAAGGTTTACCTATT
>NZ_JBELDZ010000112.1:0-4662 GCF_042094015.1 Aurantibacter sp.
TCTGCTATTATCTAAACTCAAAATTATGGTCAATCATCATTATGCAAAGTGGTTGAATTCTTATCAATGGGATTATTTTGCAACCTTTAGATCTCCCTATAAAACAAATTATATGACTGTTCGTAATTGGATGAAGCAAATCTCTTCAAAGCATCCCTATGTTTATAAAATATTTTATGTTACTGAATGGGATAAAGGAGACTATAGAAATTCACATACACATAGCCTTATTGCCTCAAATAAAGACATCACCTATAAAGAATTTAATAATTCTGTAAGCTTTGCAGTGGGTGATTGGCAAAGTGTTTATGATAATCAAAAAATAACATCCTATGTGACTAAGTTTATAGGACGTAAAGATATTAATTATGATTTGATTGATTTTTATTTAGATATAAAGAATCATCAAAAGTATTAGATTTATTTAACCAAAAAGCTTGTACATTAAATACCCAAACCCAATTGTTACTATTGCACTTCCAAACCATGAAAGATTTTCTAACATATTACCTACAGCATCAAAACCTGCACCAATAAAAAGAATGACTGTTACTGCTGCACAAATGTAAAGTAGTGCTTTTCCATAACCAATATTATTTTTCATATTTCAAGGTAATTAATATTTTATCTAGTAAATTAAATGAATTATAAATATAAGAGTTTTTAAAATTGATTCATTTTATTAGTGAAGACTTTCATTACATTTATTGTACATTATTTTAAGTAATTCAACCTCCTCTTTACTTAGACCATTATTTTTTGAAGCTTCGTGAGCCCAATTATTTCTTAAAGAACCAAATTTTGATATCCATCTTGTTTTTTCTTTGTTACTGTTAAATCCCAGACCAATATCTATTGAAAATAATTCTTTAAAAGTTTTAAAACTGTCATTTTCAGAAACATTTCCTCGTTTATCAAAATATTTATCAATTATGGTCTTATAGTCACTAATCCCAAACATTTCAGTCCATTCTACAGATTTCTTTTCATTGAACTCCTTGTAATATCTTTCCATCTCATTGTTAGCGCTGGCTTGACATTTTGTTTTAATAGTGTTAATTTCCAATTCCCAATTATCTAAAAACATCAATTTTAAATTGCTAAGAACTTTTTTCTTCATAAATTTTTCAATAGCAATACCATATTTCCTCCCTTCGTCTTGCAAATTAGTATCATTTCTTTCTTTCCACTCAATGAGTTCTTTTGGATTATATTCATCAAAGCGTTCATTAATTAATGATTGAAAAAATCTCAGCCATTTCACATCAGCTCCTGCACCTATAAGAGTCAATAAACTATCTTCCTTAGCCTTACTTATACTATTAATTCCCTCAAGTAATGAAGCTAAATATTTTTCCATTTGATCAAATCGTTCTTGAGGCTTACTTTTTTTGTCAATTAATCCTTTGTGTGAAAGAAAAGAATTAAGACTACCAATTATATTAACAAATGCATAAGTACCTCTATTTGAAATTATAAAGTATTTTTCTCTTGAAAAAATATGCTCGTAGTTGTCCTCAACGAATGAGTAGCAAATTTCAATAAACTTGGTAATTGATTTTCTTGCTTTTCTCATTTCATTATCATGATCATTGTTATTAATATCGTAGATACATGATTTTATATTTTTATCTAAATACTTATTTCCTTTTGCACTTGGTAGTAAACCAGACGAACTAAAAGCAGTTGCGAAAGGTTTAAAAGCTAATTCGGCTTTATCCTCTCCTATAGAAATTTTATTTAATAATGGAGAGGTTTGAGAAATACACAACATTTTTATGATTGAAGACCTAAGTGCTTTTATCCTTGAATCTGCTCTATCTGCATCCCAAAATAAATCTTCTTCAAGGGTTAATCTTAAACTTGGGCTTACAGCTTTTTGATTTTGATTAATGTTCATGAACATTTCAAGTTGAGTAATTGAGGGGAGATTTGAAAATGCAACAACTGGAATTGTATTAGAGTCTTTAAATTTTGAGTTAGCATAACCATATAACCTGTGTTGACCATCAATAATATAAGCAATACTATAAGCATTAGGCAATTTTAGCATTCCAAATCTTGATGATGAGTTACTTGATTTTGAACCTGCTTCAAAAATAATTTTATGGTTTTTAGTATTAAAGTTTACAATTATAGAATTTGGGAAAAATCCACCACCCTTACCATCTGGACCATCAATAAAATTTGTAATTCCTTTGAGTCTACTAGGTACAAGTAATCTTTGGTAAGTTGGCATTTCTTCCTCATTCGCTTTAGTACGGTGTAGTACAAATCCCATTTTTAATAAGGTTCCTGGTTCTATTGAAAACATGTAATAATTTAGACCTCCCATTTCTCCCTCAACAGCAGGAATTTCAATTTTATCATTATTAATGAGCTGATTCTTAAACAATAAACCCATAAATTGATATCTAGCTGCATTTTTATAATTTTTAATAATGCTATTTACATATTGGAAAGAGCTGTCATTATGAAGATAAGATCTTGTTTTAAAGAATCGTTCCATGTCAATACTTTCAGGATCTATTCTTAAGTTTCGAGTGGCAAAAATAAATTTAACCTTGATTGAACTATTAAATACTTGTTTCAAAACCTTTGAAAAACCATCTAATCTTAATCCCAAAAGATCAAACTCATCTTTGTATGATGGGGCTTTTTTAGCTTGGCGGAAGATTTACATTCAATAATTATTGCAGTTTCGTTATTTACTGCTATTACATCAATTTGTTTTTTATCATTGGGGTTTTTACTAAAAGGTAATTCAAGATTTTCATCAATATTTAGTGTTCTAAATCCAAGTTCGTAAAATTGACACCAAATATCATCTTCAAATTTTTTACTATGCGTTTTTTCTTTTGAAAGCTTAGTTTTTGTTTTTAAAATAGAATTAACAATCCAGCCTTCTTTTAGTTTATCTTCTACTAAATTATGATCAACACTAATAATATAATTAGGACTTTTTTTTGCTTTATATATTTTCCCTAGTGTTGATGGATCGCTAGTTATTTTTGACTTGAAATCAATAATTTGTTCATTATTTACATACCCCATAAATCTGAAATTAGTTTATTTTAAATTTTCTTTAACAATACTTCGGGTTCTACATCTAAAATCTGAGCAATTTTATATAGAACCTCTAGGCTTGGCTGTCTTCTATTCTGTATATACCCATTTAGCATATTATAGCTTTTCCCAAGCTTTTCAGCGAGCCATTTTTGTTTGATACCCTTATCTTCTAAAACCTCTTTAATAGGTTCGTTTTCTTGTTTTTATAGACCAAACAATGTATAAAATATATATCATAATATGAGTATTTAATATGAAATATTTTTTTTGGATTCCCTAAATGTGTAAACGTTTACCACCTACTATAAACCTCCCCCCAAAAAACCTATATGTAAACTCCCCCAACCAAGATTACATATAATAAATTAACCCATTGATTATGAACGAAGTATTTAACCAATCCGTAAGACTTTTGCAACTAGTAAGTAGACTGTTAGGAATGACCTACCAAAAACTCAACGTATGGATCTTTTTGATTATCGAACCCATTGTATTTGCGATCCTACTGATTAAAACCTATCTATTAACTATAAAACTTAAGAACTATGAGAGAAGCTAATAAACGATTCATAAGACTAATAGGGTATGTAATGATTATAATTGCCTCCATGCAGTTTTACGATCTTTTACAAATACCCTCTATGTTATTTTTTGGGTTTTTATGGTTCGCAAAAACTTCAGATTGGTAAATTTATTTATATTTGATTTATGGATAATCTTTTTGATGCTTGTGTAGAATTTTTAAGATGGTTTGGTGATGTGGTCGGTTTAAGCTACAAAGAAATTAATATTTGGATTTTTGTAATTATAGAACCTATAATTTTCATTCTAATGTTCGTTTGGATTATAAGGTTAAAAAGAAAAAAATGAAATATAAAATACTTTTTTACATATTGGTTTTGTTAAATTTTAGTTGTTCTGACTCACCTATTTGTTCTGGCGGAAATAGAATAACAGAAATTAGTGATTTAACATATATTCACTACAAAACAGGTAAACCAGTAAGTTATGATGATCCAAACTTTTCTTATATTGTTAGAGAACTAGTCGCATATTGTAATGGAAGGTTAGTAGACGGAACGGTCATAAAAAAAAGTAAAGAGCTCGATAAACAATATGGTTGGGCAGACTATACTTTGATTTTCAAAAATGGAGTTTTAAAATCTCAAACTACCAAAACACGTCAAATGAAATGGTATTTTGAAAATCATAAAATAAAATCAGTTTTTCAAAAGGATTATAATGGAGAGGTATATTACGCGTCTTATTTTGTTTTTCAAGATAGAAATAAAACATATGATTTTCAATTTAATGAGCCATCTGGTATACATGAATTCTCTGGAACATTGAACTATAGTAGCATATGTATTGGTTGTTCTCTTGATGGTAGTGCAATAACAAGTGATAATTTTGATATATTTTTAGATATGTATAATAATCCCCTCAAATTTCAAGGAATTAAAGAACTTCATAAAAAAGATATTGATCTCCGAATAAAATCTCCAATTTATTTTGATGATTTTAAAAAATAAAGATGGTGAGAAAAGGCAACGATCTAGGCAACTAAAAATAAGAAACCTTGTAAATCAGTGA
>NZ_JBELDZ010000113.1:0-4405 GCF_042094015.1 Aurantibacter sp.
TACTATAGATTCTTTACTATCCTGTACATTACCCTAATTTCATTTAAACTGAATAGCAATTGTTTTATTAATCAATTGGTATTTTACTTTTTTTTAACAAAAAACAGCTTTAAGATTCTAGAATCTTAAAGCTGTTCATTACATTTAAAAAACTATCTTTTAGTTCTTTTAAAAAGAATTTATTTTCAGTTGTATGTTATGTTTCCCTGGCGTTAACCTTACAATTTTAAATGCAGATGGAACACTTTTTCCATTATGGATAAACTCTTTCCCTTCCGAACCATTTAAAGAAAACTCTGCAACCATATTTCCTGGAATTTCAATTTCATACGTCTGTAATCTTTTTCCATTATAGGTATATTTTGCTTTTATAGTTCCTCTAACAGTTGGTACTTCTATCTCACTATTTTTTAAGGTACTCATTTGAGGTTTAATTATTGTAATACCAAATCCTGGTGTTTTAGGTTTTATACCCCATAAACCTCTAGGAATTACATTTGCTGGTGCAGCACCCCAAGCGTGATTCCAATCTAGGTTTATTTTATATTCATAATCCCAAGCTTCTAAAGAAATTGTAGAGCCTACTCTAATCATATTATACCAACTTCTTTTTGCTTTGCTTGATAATAATTCTAATGCATAATCTTCTTCACCTGCATTGTATAAACCATCCATTAAAAATTGAGCTCCATAAACACTACAAGCCATTCCTCTAGATTTTACATAGTTTACCACAGATTCAAAATGTTCTTCGGGTACTAAACCAAATGCTAAAGGCATCATGTTTGCGTGTAAAGATGCATGGTCTGTACCAATTCCATCAACATAAACACCTCGTTTTTTATCGAACATTTGTTCATTTACTGCTTTTTTAGCTTTGGCTGCTCTGTATTCAAAATCTAAGGCTTCTTCTGTTTTTCCTAATAATTTAGCAAACTCAGCCATAATTTTCATATTCTCATAAAAGAAAGCATTGATAACTGTACTATAAGGTTTAAATACAAAACCATCTCTTTCTCCTTTAGTTTTACTTCCTGCAAAATTCTTTGAAGGCCAATCTACAATATCCGTTAATGGTTTTTTATAACCAGGCTTAAAACCTAATTTATACATAAACTCTTCTGTTACTTTTGTTGATGTAATTAAACCATCTTCATTAGATAACTCAAAAAGTGTTTTGTGTTTTAAAGCTTCATAATAGCGTTCTATCAATTCAGAATTTCCAGTGTACATATAATCAGCATAGATTAACAACGCAACGTGCTGTTGCCACTCTGTAGGCCATGTCGGATGCTGCATAAAATACTCTATGGTACGTCTAGCAATTGCAAACTCTCTATCTGTAGTATAATGACTTAACTGATTTAAATATGCATCTGCTTCATAAGGAATACGCTCTCTATCTCCATCTACATACAATCCGTTAAACGTTGTTGCTTTAATAGAGTATTTAGAAAAATCCCAAACTTGGTTTAAAATATCATTATTACTACTAAAATTACTTGCATTATCATCCCAGTAACCTGTATGTCTTAGTTGTTCAAAATCTTCAGCTTTTAAAGTTGTTTTGGCGCCCTCAACTTCTGCATATCTGAATGGCTGTAGTACTGGAAAACCCTCTGGCAAAGGAATAGCTTTACTTGGGCCTTTCATACGTTTGTCAGGAACTGGATTAATTTCTATTTGATATTTTGTCTTTCCTGGCTTTACATCTACTTTAACTTCTTGGTAACGAATGTTACTTTTCCTTGGTACAGTTCTATTAACATTCCCATTATCATCTATCATTTCACCAATTCTAACTGTTAATGTGTGCGGTTCTCTAGCTTCATAATTAAAGTCTATGGTTGCAAAGGCTGCCTTACCAAAATCCATAAAGTAAAAGTCGCCTCTGTTTTCAAATACAATAGGTTTTACCTTATCAACTAGATATTTATTTTCTGTGGAAATAATATAGTTATCACTTTTACCTGTAGTAAATTTTTGAGGTTCAGAATAATCTACTAATCTGTTAGCTTCGTCCCAAACTCTTACTTTCCAGAAATAGGTTTTATCAATTTCTAAGGCATTTCCTCCAAATTCTACATCAGTTGATTTTGATGACGCAACTCTTCCACTATCCCAAACATCACCATTATTAGCATCTATACTTGATTTGTTTGATGCCACTAAAATTTGATAAGCTCCTTGAAATTTTGCACCTAAAGGAACTGTCCAACCAAATTCTGGTTTTAAATCAAAAATTTCTACTTCTGTACTTGGTTCTCTAATTAACTCAACTGTTAATTCTGATGGAGCAGCTCTGTAGTGATTGCTATTTTTCTTGATTAGTTCATCCGTTTTAGCTCTTAAATTTGCTAGAATTTTTCTGTATTTTCTTTTTCCCACAAGGTTTTTAATCTCTTGAGGGTCTTTCTTTAAATTATAGAGTTCTTCAATAGTTTTATCATTTACATATCTAAAGTATTTCCATTCTTTAGTACGCACACCTTCACTTGGTGGTATTTCACTAAAATCCCAAATATGTTCAATTAAAACAGTGTCTCTTTCAATAGATTTTTTTTCTTTTTTTACAATTGGCATTAAACTTTTTCCTTGCCAAGATTCTGGTGCTTTAACACCTGCTAAATCCATAATTGTTTGCGGCACATCAATATTTAAAACCATATCATCAACATCTTGATGATTATTTTCTCTTGGGTCAAAAACAATTAAAGGAACTCTTATTGAATTGTCATACATTAGCCATTTTCCTGCCATTTGACGTTCTCCTAAAAAGTATCCATTATCTCCCATTACAATGATAACGGTGTTTTTATCTTGACCTTTTTCTTTAAGCTTTGCACGTATTTTTTTGATTTCTAAATCAATACCAGAAATCATTCTGTAATATCCTTTTAAACTGTGTTGGTATTTTTCTGGATTATCATATCTCCATGTCCAACGTAGTCTATTAAAACCATCTCTTACAATTTTTGGTTGTGCTAAAAAGTATTTGTCATCACCTAATTCTGGATCTGGAATTGTTGTGTTCTCTAACATGGCATCTAATGGCTCTTGCCAAAAATATTGTTTAGGAGCCCCATCATGTGCGTGCGGAGCACTAAAACTCAAAGACAAACAAAAAGGCTTGTTGCTATCGGCATTTTTATCAATAAAATCTAATGCTTTTTGACCTGTATATCTTGTTAAGTGTACAGTTTTACCATCCAATTTTTTATAGTAATACCCTCTTCTATCTTTAAATCTGTTATTTCTGTCATAAGATTCATACTCATTAAACTGCTTATCTAAATCATTATATCTAGTTCCATATTTACCATAAAAACCTGTATAATACCCATTATCTTTTAATAATCTTGGATACGAATTATCCATATACTCATCTCTTACATTACCTGTTTGAAAGTTAAAGTTATGATCTCTTTCGTATAGACCTGTTAAAATACTTGTTCTACTTGCAGCACAAATAGGTGTGGTAACAATTGCTTTATTAAAATAGGTACCTTTTTTTGCTAAATCATCCATTTCTGGAGTTTCTACAAATTTATTTCCTGCATAACCGATAGCATCAAAACGCTGGTCGTCGGTGAGTATAAAAATAATGTTGGGTTTTACTCCATTATTATCTTGCTGTGCATTAATATTATTGAAACTGAATAATGCACTTAACAGCACTAATAAATAACTATTTTTAAACATATATAAATGGCTTAATTGTTCGTGTAATTTAGATAATATTTAACTATTGTATTTTTTTTAAAATTAAGTTTTTATGATTTGGCTTCTATCCTGTTCTATCTTGTTCTATCTTGAAAATAAAGGCATCAAAATCTATGAAGTTAAAAGCTTAAAAAAATCTCAACAATACACTTATTATTGAGATTTATCGTCCTTTCTTAAAAACAAAAAACTAGGCTTTTAAAACTGAAGCATTCCATTTTACAATTTCGTTATTATACATAGCATCAAGTCCCATTTGAACGCAGATTGCGGTTTTTGCTCCTGTAATAATGTTAGATTCTGGTTGTTTATTATTTAGGACAGAATCTCTAAAATCTAACAGTGCTTGTTGACTTGGATTTATATGCTCAACATTTATTTTATAGCCTTTTTCTTTATCCCATTGCACAGTTGCACCACTTACCCCATCTACATCACCCAGTACTCTTTTATTTTTATTACCTTCAGGATAAAACCACGCGTTTTTTAAGTCGATGATTATAGTGCCTTTATCTCCAATCACCTTTATTTGATATCCATCTTTAGCATTACTCGTTAAGTATGTAAAATTTGCCTTAACTCCATTTGGATAGCTATAAACTAAATGAACATTATCATAAGTTTCTCTTCCGTCTTTCCAGTAATTAACACCTCCAACTCCCATGACTTGGGTTGGGGTTTC
>NZ_JBELDZ010000114.1:0-4378 GCF_042094015.1 Aurantibacter sp.
TTGTCATTTTTTTCAACTAACTTCGTTTAACTGCTGATATAAAACATTAAAACGTATTCATATCATCTAACTGTTAAACGAATGTTCAAAATACTACATAAAAAAACGCCTAAAACATATGTTTTAGGCGTTTTTAATTTATAATAAACAAGGTTTAGTTTACATGCGTTCTGGAACACTAATTCCTAATACAGAAAATGCGTTTTTAATAGTATTTGCAACTACTTGAGATATTTGTACTCTAAATACTTTTTCTATTTCTGGAGTATCTCCTAAAATTTGTACATTTTGGAAAAATGAGTTATACAACTTTACCAAATCGTACGTATAATTAGCTACTAATGCAGGGCTATGTTTTGTTGCCGCGTCTTGTATTACTTCTGGAAACAATTGTAATTGCTTAATTAATTCTTGTTCTTTTTCGTGTAATGGTTGAGACGTATCAACTGTACTAGACAAAACATCTGGATTAATCTCAGATTTACGTAAAATAGACTGAATACGTGCATACGTGTATTGTATAAATGGACCTGTATTTCCTTGAAAATCTATAGACTCTTTTGGGTCAAATAGAATACGTTTTTTAGGATCTACTTTTAAAATGTAATATTTAAGCGCTCCCAAACCAATAGTTTTATAAAGTTCTTGCTTCTCTTCATCAGAATAACCATCTAGTTTCCCTAATTCTTTAGAAATAGTTTCTGCTGTAGTTGCCATTTCTGTAATTAAATCGTCTGCATCTACAACGGTTCCTTCTCTACTCTTCATTTTTCCAGAAGGTAAATCTACCATTCCATAACTTAAATGAAACAGGTTTTTAGCCCAATCGAATCCTAATTTCTTCAAAATTAAAAACAAGACTTTAAAATGATAATCTTGCTCGTTTCCAACGGTATAAACCATTCCACCAACATTTGGAAAATCTTTAATACGTTGTATGGCAGTTCCAATATCTTGGGTCATATAAACCGCAGTACCATCGCTACGCAATACAATTTTCTCGTCTAATCCATCTTCGGTTAAATCGCACCAAACAGAACCGTCTTCTTTTTTAATAAAAACACCTGTTTTTAGACCTTCGACAACAAATTCTTTTCCTAATAAATATGTTTCACTTTCGTAATACATACTATCAAATTCAACACCTAAATTTTTATAAGAAGTTGCAAAACCATCATAAACCCAAGCATTCATCTTTTTCCAAAGTGCTACTACTTGCTCGTCTCCAGCTTCCCATTTTAATAACATTTGTTGTGCTGCTGCTAATAATGGAGCTTCTTTTTTAGCTTCATCTTCGGTTTTACCTTCAGATTTTAAAGCTTCAATTTCTTTTTTATATTCTTGATCAAACTTTACATAATAGTTACCAACTAACTTATCTCCTTTTAAACCTGTAGATTCTGGTGTTTCTCCATTTCCAAAACGTTGCCAAGCCAACATACTTTTACAAATATGAATTCCACGATCATTAATAATCTGTGTTTTATAAACTTTTTTACCAGAAGCTTCAACTATTTTAGCGACACTATAACCTAATAAATTGTTACGTACGTGTCCTAAATGTAAAGGTTTATTTGTATTAGGCGAAGAATATTCTACCATTACAGCTTTATCTCCTTCTTTTGGAGTTCCAAACCCAAAAATTTTATTGTCTTTTATATTATTAAAAAAGTCTAAATAATACGATTGGCTAATCTCTAAATTTAAGAAGCCTTTTACCACATTAAATGCCACAACATCTGCTACATTTTCTACTAAATAATTACCAATAGCTTCGCCTATTTGCACAGGATTTCCTTTTACTACGCGTAACATAGAAAACACAACTGCAGTAATATCTCCAGGAAACTCTTTACGTGTTGCTTGGAATTCTACGGTTTCTAAATCTGCGCTATATATATTTTTTACAGCGGTTTTTATATGTTTTGTTAATGTGTTTTGAAGACTCATTTAACTGTTTTTTTTATTTTAATAACTATACTTTAGGTAAAAATACTTCTGCCATCATACAACGTGCGCTTCCGCCACCTAAAGCTTCAATAGTGTCTAGAGGACTTGATAATATTTCGCAATGCTTTTCTATTATCTTAATTTGTGCTTCACTTAAACTTTTATGTGCAGCTTCACTCATTACTAAATAACGTTTATCATCTTTACCTAAAACCTGTAATGTATTTCCTGCAAAGTTATTGACTTGAGCTTCCGTAATTCTAATGACTTCTTTTCCGTCTTGTTGTAAATTACTAACTACATTTTTACGCTCTTTTTTATCACTTATTACATCTGTACATATTACTGCAAAAGTTTCTGCTAAACACATCATAACGTTAGTATGATAAATTGCTTTACGGTCGCCATTAACTGTTTGATTTGCTGTAAAAACAACTGGTGTGTATTCAAAATCTTCGCAGAATTCAATAAATAACTCTTCGTCTGCTCTTGGAGATAAAGCACAATAGGCTTTTCTATTAGTTCTATCTAAAAGTAAACTTCCTGTTCCTTCAAGAAAAACACCTTCTTCTTCCGCAGATGTATAATCTACAATTTGATTTATTTTAAATCCTGATTCTTCTAATTGAATTAGCACATCTTCTCTACGTTCTAATCGTCGGTTTTCTGCATACATTGGATATAATCCTATATTTCCATTTTCGTGAAAAGAAATCCAATTATTTGGAAAAATAGAATCTGGCGTATCAAACTCTTTAGTATCTTCAACAACAATTACATTTACACCTACAGAACGAAGTTTATCTACATAAACATCAAATTCTTTCTGTACTCTTGTGTTTACAGCTTCTGGCAATAAATTATCTGTTTTTTTTTGATAATAATTATTTACTGCAGTTTGCTCATTCATCCTGAAGTTAATAGGACGAATCATTACAATAGTATTTGTTATTTGTTGCATCTTGACAATTTTGATGCAAAATTAGATTTTTTATGCTGAAAAAAGCCGTTTTGTATGGAAAAAATCACTTCCATTTTATATTGCAACCAATACTTGGTTTTTGATGCTCCAAAGGTTTCAATCCTGAAACTGTTAGATCTATTGCTTCCTTTAAATCTTTAGCTGTTAATGGTTTATTGTTTCCTGGTCTAGAATTGTCTAATTGTCCGTGATACGTACTTTTTAATTCCGAATTAAACACATAAAAATCTGGTGTACAAGCTGCATCATAAGCTTTTGCTACATTTTGAGTTTCGTCATACAAATACGGGAATGGGTATTTTTCCTGCTTTGCTAATTCCGCCATTAATTCTGGTGAATCTTGTGGGTAATTTTCTACATCATTACTACTAACGGCAATAAAACCAACTTCTTTAGGGTTATAACTATTCGCTAATTCTACCAATTTTGAATTTACGTGAATTACAAAAGGACAATGATTGCAAATAAACATTATTACTGTAGCTCTGCTTCCTTTTAAATCTTGAAGGTTTATTATTTGATTTGAAACTGTATCGAACAAAGAAAAATCTGGTGCTATAGTTCCTAACGGAAATGGATTAGATTCTGTTAATGCCATAATTTAAGGTGTAGAATTAGATACTTGTAATAATTTTCCATTGTAATATTTATGACCATTTAATGAGAAATCTGCAATATAATTAGCCATTTCTAGAGCTGTTGTTGGTGCTTCATATCCTGGAAAAGCTTCTTCTAACATTTCGGTTTGTACTGCTCCTAAAGCCAAAACATTAAAGCAAATTTGCTGTTCTTTATATTCTTCTGCTAATAACTCTGTTAATGTAATTACCGCGCCTTTACTTGAACTGTAGGCAGATAATCCGGGGAATTTGATAGAACCTTGAACTCCACCCATAGAACTTATAGTTAATACATGGCTTTTAGCTTCCATAAATGGTAAAACCGCGCGTGTCATTTCTGCAACACCAAAAACATTAGTTTTATAAACATTAGCAAATTCTTCCGACGATGTTTCTGCAAATGGTTTGTTTAATAAAGTTCCTGCATTATTAATTAAAATATCAACAGTTTTCCATTCGTTTTTTATAAAAGTTTCTACTTTTTTATAATCATCCTGATTATTTAAATCAAAAGAAAAAGACGTGATATTATCAAAATGAAGATTTGCAACTGGTTGTGCGTTTCTTGACAACGCCAATACATTATATCCTTGACTTGCAAATATGTGCACTAACTCAAATCCAATTCCGCGACTTGTTCCAGTTATTATTATATTTTTACTCATACATTTTTATTTCTTTTAAAAGCGAAGTTATAAATGCTTAAAATTTAAAGATAAAAAACGCCTAATTCAAATAATTGAATTAGGCGTTTTTTTTCTAAGAAGTTAATTATCTTTTTAGTGCAAAATGCGCTTTAAATTGTTTCTTATCATTAGATCCAGAG
>NZ_JBELDZ010000115.1:0-4354 GCF_042094015.1 Aurantibacter sp.
AGATAATTTGTTTTAAAATATCGAAGTTTTGAGGTTGTCTTTTATACGCTTCTTTGTAATGAATTAAGGCTTTAGATTTATTATCTTTTTTAAAATAATAATTTGCTAAATCTAATGCGTTTTCTTTACTTGATATATTGTTAATTACAGTTACTAATTCTTCTTCGTATTTTGGATTCTTAGACACAAAACTTACAAAATCTGATAAAACCTTAGATTTACTTTTTGGATCTAATTTATCAGTTGCTAAAACTATTTTCATAGAATTAATAGCTTCTTTTGGTTTATTCTTCTGTAAATAAAATTTATAAAGAGCTAAATGAACCAGCTTAGAATCTGGTTTAACTTTTAACAACTCTTGAGCAGTTTCAAAAGCTTTATCTAAATTATCCTCTTCACTATAACGAAAAATTAATTTTAAATAGTTTGATTCGTCTTTAGGGTTAGAATCTTTTCTAGTTTCTAGTTTGTCTATTCTAACTTGTTGTTGTCCTGTAAAACTATAAATTCTATTTCTTAAACGTTCTCTTTCGTTAGTTACTCCAAATTCTAAATCTAACTCGTCTAAAGTTTTTAACGCATTTTTAAAATCTTTAGTTTGCGCATAGATATTTGCTAAATCTTCTTTGTATTTAGGCTGATATTTTACCAATTGTTCAATAGTTTTTACTGCACTATTGTAATCTTTTTGCTTAATATAAACAGAATATAGCTCGTCTAAAACCCATTCATTATCAGCCTTAAGAATTAAAGCTTTCTTTAGAGATTCTTCTGCTAGAACATATTTTTTTAAAGCGTTATAATTTTTTCCTAATTCTAAAAACAGAATAAATTCTGTATCGTTTAAAAGAATACATTTTTGAAGATACTCTATAGCGCGTTCATGATTCTCAATTCCTTTTTGTTTTAAGGCCTCGAAAAAATATTGTTGAAAATCGTTTTTTTGTTCTTGTAAATTATCTTCTGGAGTTTGATTAAAATCTACTTGTGCACATAATTGTTTTGGAAGAAAAATCATCCAAAAAAACAGCAATAAAATGTAACTTTTTTTACTCATAATTAATATCTATCCTCTACCTATGTAAAGAAAATACATTATGTTTCAATAATTATTCCATTGTGGTATAATCTCCAATACTAATTTTAGTAAAATCGCCATTATATTTAACGTGATTACCAATCATAGCTTCGTCTAATTTAGCATTTTTTAATGTTGAATTATTTTGAACTAAACTATTTTTAATTTGAACATTTTCTAATACACAATTTGATCCAATAGAAACATTAGGTCCAACAGTTGTGTTTTTTAAGACCACATTTTTGCCTATCATACAAGGTTCTATAATATTAGAATTCTCTAATACCACAGACGACTGAATCATAGTTTCGTTACCTTCGGTTTTAATAAACCCTAACATTTTTGTATTAGTTTCTAAGGTAATGTTTTTGTTTCCACAATCCATCCATTCGTCTACGGTTCCAGTTTTAAAAACTTTTCCTTTAGCCATCATTCCTTTAATACCATCGTTAATTTGATATTCTCCACCATTAATAATATTATTATCTAAAACAGTCTGTAATTCGGTCTTTAAATCTTCAACTTGTTTAAAATAGTAAATTCCTATAACAGCTTGATTACTTACAAAGCTTTCTGGCTTTTCTACTAATTCTACAATATTTTGATTTCTATCTAGCTTAACTACACCATAAGCTTCTGGGTTTTCTACTTTTTTAGTCCAAATAACAGCATCTGCTTCTGCATCTAAATTAAAGCTTGCTTTAATTAAAGTGTCCGCATAAGCTATTACTGCTGGGCCAGATAAAGATGGTTCTGCACACATAATTGCATGACCTGTTCCTAAAGGTTGATCTTGTCTATAAATTGATGCTTTTGCTCCTAAACCTTCTGCTAAAGCAATTAAACTTTTTACTACATCTTCTCCAAACCAAGCTGGATCTCCTAAAACAAAAGCAATCTCTTCTATAGGTTGGTTTAATACTTTTGCAATATCTTTTACTAATCGATGTACTATTGGTTGTCCCGCAACAGGAATTAATGGTTTTGGTACGGTTAAACTATGTGGTCTTAATCGCGATCCGCGACCAGCCATTGGTACAATTATTTTCATGTTATTATTCTTTTAATTTCCATAAAAATGGAAATTTGTATTGTTAAACTTAATTTCACCTTTAATTAATGGTGCTTATTTTACTCCAGTACTTCCAAAACCACCTTTACCTCTAACGGTTTCAGATAATGAATCAACCTGATTCCATTCTGCACGTTCATGTTTTGCAATAATTAATTGCGCTATTCGTTCGCCGTTTTCTATAGTAAAATCTTCATTAGAAAGATTAACTAAAATTACGCCAATTTCGCCTCTATAATCTGCATCTATAGTTCCTGGAGAGTTTAAAACAGTTATCCCTTTTTTTATTGCCAAACCACTTCTTGGTCTTACTTGTGCTTCAATTCCTACAGGTAATTCTATAAATAGACCCGTTTTAACAATAGTTCTTTCTAAAGGTTTTAAAATTATTGGTTCTGAAATGTTAGCTCTTAAATCCATTCCTGCAGATGCTAAAGTCTCATAACTAGGCAACTCATGATTAGATTTATTTATAATGTTTATTTGCATTTTATTTTTTTAATAATTGTTTTAGCTCTTTCTTTTCAAGAATAACTATAAGTCCCAAAAATACTAAAACCAATAGAGTATTTATATAATAATTTTGATTGGATTGTAATGCCATTACAGATAGGATAATTGAAATAAAGAGATAACTTAAAATTCGTTTTAAATCATATGGTACAGGATAATATTTTTGGCCCAAAAAGTAAGAAATTAACACCATAGCTACATAAACTATTAATGTTATCCAAGCAGAAGCCATAAAACCTATTTTTGAAACTAAAGCTATGTTTAAAACAATAGTTATAGCTGCTCCAAAAATTGAAATATACATTCCATATCTTGTTTTATCTGTTAGTTTATACCAAATAGCTAAGTTAAAATAGATTCCTAAACATAAATTAGCTAATAGTATTATTGGTACAATTTCTATGGCAATCCAATATTCGGGATTATCTACTAATAATGTTTTAAATAAGTCCAAATATGCAATTATAAAAACTAACATAGCGCAGCCTAAAATCACAAAATATTTCATAATAAAGGCATATGTCTTTGTTGCATTTTTTTCTTTTGCGTGATTAAAGAAAAAAGGTTCTGCTCCTAAACGAAATGCCATAATGAAAATAGTCATAAAAACACCAAGTTTATAGCAACCTGCGTAAGCACCATTAATTGATTTGCCTAATTCTTGTGGAATCCAAAACTTATCGAAATTTTCATTAACTACATAAGCTAATCCAGCAACCATAATGGGCCAACTATAATTAAGTAACAGCTTTAATATGCGCTTACTAAATTGAAGTTTCGTCTTAAAAAAATAAGGTAATAATAGTAAGAAAGTAACTAAACTAGCTATAAAATTAGCTGTAAAAATATACGTTACTAAGTTAGTTTCTTGATAATAAGGAAACTCTATTTGGAATTTTGGTATTGCCCATAAAAAGTAATAATTAAGAACAACAACAAGTGCAATATTAATTAACTTAATAGCTGTAAACTTTAATGGTTTTCCAGTAGCTCTTAAATAAGCAAATGGTATAGCTACTAAAGTATCTAAGACCAAAACACCTATTAGTAAATTAAAGAATGTTTTATCTAATGCAACAAAATTTGCTAATTGAGTATTAAAAGAGAATACAACTATAAAAAACAATCCAGTTGTAGCTAATAAACTTATTAATGCTGTAGAAAATATTTTTTCTTTTTCTTCTGATTTACCGAAAAATCTAAAAAAAGCAGTTTCCATACCATAAGTTAATAGTACATTAAAAAACGCAGCATAAACGTAAAACGTAGTGTTTTCAGAATAACCTGTAGTTGGTAAAGTATTGGTGTGAAGCTTTACAAGAATAATATTCATTAATCTTGGAATTACAGTTGCCAAACCATAAATAATAGTATCCCTTAAAAACTTTTTTAAAACATTCAAACAGTCCTTCTTTTATAAGTTAAATGTACGTTTTATAACCTGTATTTCAAAAATTGAACTCTTTTAGTTTCTTGGTTTAGCAGATGGGTAATATTCTGCTGGTTTTTCCTTAACGTTTGTAACCTTAATAAATTTAACAGTATGGTTATCTATATAAGAAATAACACATTCATAATCGCTTAATAAAAAAGGTAATTCACCTAATTCTGGTAATGTGTTTTCATATTCATCTAATGGATCCGAACTAAGCTGAATATCTTTTTTTACTTCATTTTTTAAATTTGCAACG
>NZ_JBELDZ010000116.1:0-4142 GCF_042094015.1 Aurantibacter sp.
TTTGGATAACTGTGCTTGTATTTTTCAACCTTAAAGGCTTTGTTTTCTGTTTTTAACTTAATAGCTAACTCAACATCTATAGATTTCTCTGGAGCTTCGCCATCTGCGTAATATTCGTTTTTAACGTACTTACCTGCAAATTCTCCCATTTCTGATCTAAATTTACCTTGCAAGTCAACTAAAGGTACTAAATTATCATCGCCATCATTTACTAATAAAGGTGGAACTTCTGGTGTAGCTTGTTTTGCTACCATTGCATCGTCTGCTCCAAAAGTTGGTGCTGTATGTACAATTCCTGTTCCGTCTTCAGTCGTTACAAAATCTCCTAAAATTACTCTAAATGCATTTTCAGGATTATCGTTTGGTAAAGCGTAATCTAATAATTGTTCGTATTTAATATCTACTAAATCTGTTCCTTTACATTCGGTACAGATAAAATATGGAATCTTTTTATCGCCAGAATTATAAGCGCTTAATTCTTCTACTGTTTCTACAAGAACATTATTTTTTCCAGCAAATTGTTTTCCAACTAAATTCTTAGCTAAAATAACATGAACTGGTTCAAAAGTATATTGATTATATGTAGCAACAACTACATAATCTATTTTTGGACCAACGGTTAATGCTGTATTACTAGGTAATGTCCAAGGTGTTGTTGTCCAGGCTATAAAGTTTAAGTTATCAAACGGTTTTAAAAAGTCTGGTAACGTATTTTCTATGGCTTTAAATTGAGCAACTATTGTAGTATCTGTAACATCTTGATACGTTCCTGGTTGATTTAACTCATGAGAACTTAATCCTGTTCCTGCTTTTGGAGAATATGGCTGAATGGTATAACCTTTATACATTAGCTTTTTAGAGTAAATCTCTTTTAAAAGCCACCAAACCGATTCCATATATTTAGGCTCGTAAGTAATATATGGATCTTCCATATCTACCCAATAACCCATTTTTTGAGTTAAATTATTCCAAATATCTGTATAACGCATTACAGCTTTACGACAAGCTTCGTTATATTCTTCTACAGATATTTTTGTACCAATATCTTCTTTAGTAATACCTAATTCTTTTTCTACGCCAAGTTCTACTGGTAATCCGTGTGTATCCCAACCAGCTTTACGCTTAACTTGGTAACCTTTCATTGTTTTATAACGCGGAAAAATATCTTTTATAGAACGTGCTAAAACGTGATGCACTCCAGGTAATCCATTTGCAGATGGCGGACCTTCAAAAAACACATAAGGTTCTGCGCCTTCGCGAGATGTAACGCTTTTTTCAAAAATGTTATTTTCTTCCCAGTAATTTAAAATTTCCGAAGCTACGTTTGGTAGGTCAAGTCCTTTGTATTCAGCAAATTTAGTACTCATAATAGATCTTTTGTCGTAAGTGTGCGAATTTAAGGATTTTTGCGACAATAGTAAATGATGTGCTGTAATAAATGTTTGTTAAGTTAATGTAGTGATTTCTGTGATATACTTCAGTTGAAGTTTTCGATTTAATTTTTATATGTAGGTTTCGATTAAGCTCAATCAGATAGAAAAAATATACCGTTTCAATCCTTAATGTAGAAAATATCAAGTTAATTTAATCACAATCAGGATAAAGACTTGATTCTTCAAACAGAATAAAATTATCTGTATTTATTGTTTTTTGAGATTCTTGATAAAAATTTTCAATTTGATTATTTTGATAACATTCTATTTTAGATGGATTATCAGAACAGTACATAAATTTCCAGTAGGCATAGTTTGTAAAAAGGCCTCTATTATTAAAATTTATTAAACTGTCTTGTAATAATTCTTTTTTTATTATATCAGAATCTATTTTTGAAACATTAATTTGTTTAGAATAAACTAAAAATGGAAAATCATATAATTTTATAAAACTATAATCAAAATCCCTATTTAATGTATGTGGGAAATTTGGAACTATTGTCATTGTAATAATAGTTGTGTTTTCTTTTTTTTCTAAATATAGAGTTCCTAATTTCTGATTATAAAGTTTTAGTTTTTGAATTGAATCTTTAATTTGTAAATTGTTCTTTAGTACAAAAAGAGTATCGTTTTTATTTATTTCCTCTTTACAAGAAAAAGATAAAGAAACTAATAAAATTAAAATGTATTTCATATTATGAATATACTACTTTTTGGATTTGTCATTCTGCGCTACGATGCAGAATCTATTTAAAAATGTAATAAATAATCTATTTCTTAATCATTGCAATATGTGGAATTCCATCTTCTAAATAGGTTTCTCCTATGTTTTTAAATCCTAAATTGTTATAAAATTTATTTAAGTAACATTGTGCCGAAATTTTTATTTCGGTTTCATTAAAATGATCTTTTATAGCTTTTATAGAAGCTTCCATAATTTGGTAACCATATTTAAATTTTCGTTGGTCTTCTTTTACTATTACACGACCAATACTTGATAATTCGAAATAATCTGCTGGTTTAAAAATACGCGTATAAGCCACAATTTTATGGTCTTTAATTCCTAAAATGTGTAAGGCTTTTTGATCTTTGTAATCTATATCTTGATACACACAATCTTGTTCTACTACAAAAACTTCGCTTCGTAATTGTAGCAAATTATATAATTGATCTTTTGTTAATTCTTTAAATGTTTTTACTTGTATTTCTAACATAATAACTGTTATTAACTACAAGAAATTTTATCAATTCTGTTTTGGTGTCTTCCACCTTCAAATTCTGTATTAAAAAAAGTTTCTACCATTTCTAATGCTTGATGAATTGCTGTGTAACGTGCTGGAATACATAATATATTTGCGTTATTATGTTGTCTTATAAGTCCTACAATTTCTTTAGTCCAACATAAACCTGCACGAACATTTGTGTATTTATTTGCTGTCATTGCTACACCATTTGCACTACCACAAATTAAAATTCCAAAATCTACTTTTTTAGTATCTATATCTTTAGCTACTTTATGTGCAAAATCTGGATAATCTACGCTATCAAAACTATCTGTTCCGTAATTATTAACTGTAAAACCTTTAGCTTCTAATACTTTTACAATAGCTTGTTTGTAGTCTGTTCCTGCGTGATCGTTTCCTATAGAAATTGTCATAATATAAGTGATTTTTTAAATTTTATTTAAATAAAATTTAATGGTTGAGGTTATTAACAACAAAAATAACAATTAGTAATAAGTATAACTATATTAAATAGAATTAGTTAAACTAGAATTTTAATTTTAAACTTTATTAATTACTTTAATTAAAAAGCTATGTTAATAAGTCTACGTTCTATTTTTTATTACTTGTTAATAAGTGTTTATGATTTTTTAAAACTTTTATTAGGTTTCTAAATTTAAAATTCCAATCAAAAATTGAAAGTTTAAAACCAAAAAAGTTAGCTAAAAATTTTAGTGAAGTTATTAGACTTAAATAGATAGTTTATAAAACTAATTTTTAGAAATACTTATTAAATATTAGTTGTTAGTTAACATTATTAACAGTTGTTAATAGCTTTTATAAAAGACTTAATTTTAAGTACTTTAAGTATAAATACTATTGTTAATTTCTTGATAAAATTTAACCCATAACTTTTAAAACAAATAATTATTTATAAAGTTATACCGCTATTAACAAACAATAATAAGCATCAATTTTTTTTTTAATTTTAAAAGAAAAGTAAATATGTATTATATATATGTGGATAACTTTGAAAATGAGTTTTAAAGTTTGTTTTACTATTTATTAGAATTAAATAATTTTAAAATAAAAAAGCACTAAAAGTGTTTTAATACTCTTAATGCTTTTTATACTATTTAATTTAAAAAATATTATTTACCAAGAAGTAAAACTTCGTTACAAACTACTTCTGTAATGTAACGCTTATTACCTTCTTTTGTATCGTAACTTCTTGAGGTTAGTTTACCTTCAATAGCAATTTCTTTTCCTTTAGAAACGTATTTTTCTATAATATCTGCTGTTTTTCCCCAAGCTACTATATTATGCCATTGTGTATCTACAATTTTTTCTCCTTTTATGTTTTTGTAACTTTCGTTTGTAGCTATAGAGAATTTAGCCATTTTTTTACCAGATTCTAAATTAATAATTTCTGGATCGTTTCCTAAGTTTCCAATTAACTGTACTTTGTTTCTTAACGTATTCATAA
>NZ_JBELDZ010000117.1:0-4015 GCF_042094015.1 Aurantibacter sp.
AATTACTTTTGAAATACATTTACTTTAAATAGTTTTAAAAATGAATTATAGTCTTTTTGATGGTGAAAACCGTAATCATTTACTACCATTTACATAGACAAGACCAGTTGCAGATATTAGAATAGGTATTTTAACTATTCGAGAGAAATGGGAACGATTTCTTAATACAACTACAACTTCTGTTACTGAAGATTATTTGTCTGATAAATTCCCAATGGTAGAACTGGAGGAAAATATAATGCTTAATGCATCTTATTGTCCAAACAACGTTTTGGTAGAAATGGTAATAAATTTAAAAGAGAATCAAGCTATTTTTAAAGATGAAGATGTGATTGCTTTTTATACCAAAGATTCTCAAGAAGAAATTAATTTAGAAACTTACGAAGCTTTAGAATATAACGATGAAGTTCTTACTGTAAAAAATACGTGGGATATTTTTTCTAAAAATGATGTAGCTATAAAAGCAGATTTTAAATTTTTGACTCAAGATAGAGAATCTCAGCCAATTTCAGAAAGTAATAATATTATTGCTCCAGAAAATATTTTTATAGAAGAAGGTGCAAAAGTTGAGTTTGCTACACTAAACGCTAGTTCTGGACCAATTTATATTGGTAAAGATGCCGAAATAATGGAAGGTAGTTTGGTTCGCGGACCATTAGCATTATGTAATAATGCAGTTTTAAAATTAGGCGCAAAAATTTATGGAGCTACAACTGTTGGTCCGTATAGTAAAGTAGGAGGAGAAGTTAATAATTCTATATTAATGGGCTATTCTAATAAAGGACATGATGGTTTTTTAGGAAACTCTGTTTTAGGAGAATGGTGTAATTTAGGAGCAGATACTAATAACTCGAATCTTAAAAATAACTATGTAGAAGTTAAGCTATGGGATTATGATATGGGACGTTTTGCAAAAACTGGATTACAATTTTGTGGTTTAATTATGGGAGATCATAGTAAAACCGGAATTAACACTATGTTTAATACAGGAACTGTTGTTGGTGTAAACGCTAATGTTTTTGGAAGTGGTTTTCCTAGAAACTTTGTGCCAAGCTACTCTTGGGGTGGAGCAAGTGGGTTTACAACTTATAAAACGAATAAAGCTTTTGAGGTTGCAAAAGTAGTTATGGCAAGAAGACAAGTAGAATTTACTGAACAAGATAAAGCTATTTTAACACATGTTTTTGAAGAAACGAAGCAATATAGAAAAGATTAGATAAGTTAATTATGTGATGTTTATCTTTTAGAAACGTTTTTCAATTCCAATAAATTAACTGGATTTATACTTAAGCCATTTATGTTTTTACGAGTAAAACGAACCACTTCATCATAAAATAAAGGAACAATTGGTGTTTTACTCATAACTAAAGAATCCATTTTTGTGTAGAGAATTTGTCTTTTAGTAACATTAGTTTCGTTAAAAGCAGACTCGTATAAAGTATCAAATTCATCACTTTTAAAATGTGTATAATTTGGTCCATTTGGAGCAAAGTTTTTACTGTAATAAAGAGATAAATAATTTTCAGCATCTGGGTAATCTGCAACCCAACTTGCGCGGAACATATCTAGTTTTCCATTTGCTTTTCCACTTTTTAAAGCGGAAGCAGGCATAACATCTATACTTACTGCTAAACCAGTTTTTTGTAACTCACGCTGAATAAATTCACAAAAACTTAAATAATTTCCTGTTGTAGTAATTGTGATTTTAGGATTTGTAATTCCAGTATTATTACTGAATTCTTGTATTAATGCTTTAGCTTTTTCTGGTTGATACGTAAAACCTATAGATTTATTATAGCCTGGTAATCCTTTTGGTATAAAACCGCCATTTGCAGGAATACCAATACCATTTCTTAGGTAAGTCATCATTTTTTTACGGTTAAAACCATAGTTTATGGCTTTTCTAAGTGTTTCAGATTGAATTTCGGTTAAATCACTTTCCATATAAAATGCCAAATATTCGGTATTCAAATATGGTCCACGAATCATATTAACGTCTTTTTTGTATTTTGGACGTAAATTTCCTGTAGCTGTTAAAATATCATCTTTATATGATGCATCTAAACCCGAAACAAAATCGATGTTGCCTTGTGCAAATTGTAAAAACTCACTTTGTTTGTCTGGTAAAAAAGTTATAGCCACAGCTTCTAAGTGTGGTAATTGTTTTCCGTTATTATCTTTTTCAAAATAGTTGTTGTTTTTCCTAAAGACTAATTTTATGTTTTCTTCCCAACGTTTAAATTTAAATGGTCCAGTTCCAATAGGATGAGATCTAAAGTCGGATCCATAATGTTCTGTGATTTCTTTAGGTACTACACTACAATATTTCATAGTTAGTAGGCCTAAAAACGCAGGAAATGGTTGGTTTAGTTTTACAACAAAAGTAGAATCTGTTGTCGCATAAAAATTATCTACTTTACTAAAAACCCATTGACCAGAAGATGCTATTTTTTTGTCTAATATTCTATCAAAGCTATATTCAAAATCTTTGGCTGTTACAATTCTTGTGCTATCTTTTCCAAATAACTTGTGTTTATGGAAAAACACATCATTTCTAAGGTTAAATGTATAAGTTAAAGCGTCTTCACTAATTGTCCAATCTATCGCAATACTTGGTTTAACGTTTAAACTATCGTCCATTTGCACCAAACCATTAAATAATTGGTTCGTCGCCCAAATATCTGCTAAGTCCTTTGCAAATGCTGGATCTAAAGACCCAATGTTTTTATGCTCGTTATATCTAAAAACAGTTGTATTATCAATTGGAATGATATCACTTTTACAAGAAATTAATAACGTGATAATACTAATATAGGTGATAAGTTTGTTCATTTTGAAACTAGTCTTGTAGGTAATATTTCTATCTTTTATAGTTACACTATAAAAATAAATTTATTAATTAATAAAATTAAACACGCATAAAATGTCTTTATAATTTATGGTTTAAAAGTATTACGTAAATTTGCACTTTATAAAATTGAAAACCAAGAAATAAAGCTTTAAAGCTGTCTTGATTTTTATAATATGTGATATGGAACAAAAAAAAGTCGCTTTTTATACTTTAGGATGCAAACTGAATTTTTCAGAAACATCTACAATTTCAAGAAACTTTAAAGATGAAGGATTTACACGCGTAGATTTTTCTGAGAAAGCCGATATTTATGTCATTAATACGTGTTCTGTTACAGAAAATGCAGATAAACGATTTAAAACAGTTGTAAAACAAGCACAAAAAGCTAATCCTGAAGCTTTTGTTGCTGCAGTTGGTTGTTATGCACAATTAAAACCTCAGGAGTTGGCAGATGTTAATGGTGTTGATTTGGTTTTAGGTGCTACCGAAAAATTTAAAATTACAGACTATATAAACGATTTATCTAAAAACGATATGGGTGAAGTCCACTCATGCGATATTGATGAAGCCGATTTTTATGTAGGTAGTTACTCTATTGGAGACAGAACTCGAGCTTTTCTTAAAGTACAAGATGGTTGTGATTATAAATGTACTTATTGTACAATTCCGTTAGCAAGAGGAATTTCTAGAAGTGATGAATTAGTTAATGTGGTTAAGAATGCTGAAGAAATTTCATCTAAAAACATAAAAGAAATTGTTTTAACTGGTGTTAATATAGGTGATTATGGTAAAGGTGAATTTGGTAATAAAAAACACGAACATACGTTTTTAGAATTAGTTCAAGAACTAGATAAAGTTAAAGGTATTGAACGTTTAAGAATATCTTCTATAGAGCCTAATTTATTGAAGAACGAAACTATAGATGTAGTAAGTAAATCTAGAGCTTTTGTACCTCATTTTCATATTCCACTACAAAGTGGACATAATGAGATTTTAAAGTTAATGAAACGTAGATATATGCGAGAATTGTATGTAGATCGCGTAGCTAAAATAAAAGAGGTAATGCCCCACGCTTGTATTGGTGTAGACGTTATTGTTGGTTTTCCAGGTGAAACAGATGAACATTTTTTAGAAACATATAATTTTTTAAACACTCTAGATATT
>NZ_JBELDZ010000118.1:0-3961 GCF_042094015.1 Aurantibacter sp.
AAAACATCTACCCTACAGGATTCTAACTTTTTAAATAATTCGTTTGATGATTTGCTTAGTTCTAACTCAATTGAGTTTTTAAAACTTTCCTTACTCATATTCAATAAATTTTAATTATAATTTGAGCTACAAATGTTTCAAAAACTGTGAGTGAAACGTGACTATAGTATCATATCTAAGAGGGTATGATATCGTATCTTTTTTTAATCATTTTATATAGTTGAAGGTGTTTATCTGTGCTATAGTCAGATTTAAATTTAGTAGCTGTCCCGAAATTTGTATCAAACTCTTCAATCATAAATTTGAAAATGTTACTAAGGCTTTTGTCTTTATTCATTAAACCATCCTTTCTGAGTTTATCTACTAGAAAACTCATTTCAGCTAAAACTATTTGTTTGTTAATTGTAGATGTAAATTCCTTGTAAAGCTCATAGCCATAAGATTGAAAGTATTCAGGGTAAGGATTATCATATTTAATTCCCAAGGAACCCTCTTTTACTATGGATAAACTATTTAAAAACTCAATTTTCTTTTTAGAACTTCGAATAAACTCCTCAAAAAAATCTTTTTCTACAAACTGTATTAACTCCAATGACTCATAACCATCAATTTCAATAAAGTAGTTAAATTTTTTTTCTATTATTTCTTGTTGAGAGTTAATGTATTTCTGTACAAAATCATTTTCATCTGCATCTATATTATCTAAAATAAATTCTTCTAAAAGTGTTTTGTATATATCTTTAAATTTATCTAAATCATAAAACTCTTCCTTTGTCTTGAGATGAAAATATAGTGAGTTGTTAATGATAGTTCTAAATTTTTCAAGTAAAACTATATTTTTTTCAATCTCTTTATTCTGTCTATACAAGAGACTAAGACGATAAACTTCTTTATACGGTTTAGTCTTTCCGAGCTCAGGTAGAAGTTTATCATAAATTTGGGTTTGATATTGTGTGAGTTTATTCATAAGAGAGAATTAATTACATTTGGTTTAAATAAGAAAATTCAATCTAAAGTATGAAATTAGATAATGAAATAGTCAAAGATAGGCTGAGAAAATCCTTAGGTGATGAATATGATTTATCAAAAGTTAATTACATTAATAAAAATGAAAAAATTATCTTGGTTTGTAAAAAACATGGAGAATTTTCAGCAAGACTAAGTGCTTTTACCAAAAGAAAGCAAAGGTGTCAAGATTGTAAAAAAGATGAGCAATTGGAGGTTTACTTGGAGTTTCTAAAATCTAATTACCCACACATAACCTTCTCTTCAGGGCAATCATATACAAATAGTAAAGATAAATTTCGTTTTGTATGCAAGAGTCACGGTGCTTTTGAACAAACTTGGAATACCATAAAAGGAGGTACTCATTGTCCAAAATGTGGAGATAATCGGCTTAGAAGTAAACAAAATAATAGAATTATTCCAATTGATGAGATAATATCAAGGGTGTATGAAATTAGTCAGGGTAAAATAAAAATTTTGAATCCTGAGAAGTACAAGAATTCCCATTCTAGGCTAAAATTTGAATGTACAAAAGGACACACTTGGTCAGTAAAATTATATAATATACTTCAAGGTAAGGGATGCTCCAAATGTGCAGGTTTAAAAATAAACACAAAAGATTTTATAATTAACCTAAAAGAGATACACGGTGACAATATTAGATTAGTTGAAGGACAGAAATATAAGAATAGGAAAGACAAATTAAGATTTAATTGTAAAGTTAAAAATCATCCTGAGTTCTCTGCAGCTCCAAGCAATATAATATTTAAAAAGAGTGGTTGTCCTGAATGTAAAAAAGACACACTTAAGAAAACTTTTAGTTTTACAACTGATGAAATTTACAACAAAATAGAAAAGAAGTTCGAAGGGCGAATAATAGCTTTGCCAAATCAGATATATGAAAATCAACATACTAAGTGGGTCATGAAATGTCAAGACCATAGCCACCCAACTTGGGAAACATCAATCGGCTCTGTATTAAATACTGATTACAAATATGGTTGTCGTTATTGTATGGGAGAGAAGCCTGTAAATTCGTATGAGGAAATTGAAAATCTTATTAAAACTAATTTTGATGGGAAAATAAAATTAACTAAAGTTCACGGAAAGAGATTCCTTAAATCCTCTAAAATCACAGTTTTTTGTTCTGAACACAAAAAGACACATACAGAAAAACTTAACAATATATTAAAATCATATGGTTGTCCTGATTGTAGTGAAGAAAATAAGCGAAGGAATAGGCGCACAGACGAGGAAACTTTATTGCGCCAAGTATTTGAAACTCACAGAGAATTTATTACAATTGTTAATCCGGAAGAATATGTAAATACAGAAACACCTATTAAATTTCTTTGTCATAAAAAACGTCACGGGGTTTTCGAAGCAACTCCACATTCAATAATATCAGGGAATGGATGTCCAATTTGTAAAATGTCAAAGGGAGAAAGAAAAATATTATTTTGGCTTAGAGACGAAAATATAAGCCACAAATATCAGTTTAGAGTTAAAAAACATAAAGGTTTAGGGCATTTCATATTTGATTTTTTATTAACTGAGAAAAATATTATTATTGAATACGATGGAAGACAGCATTTTATGGCAGTAGAAGCTTGGGGAGGCGAAGAGGCATTTAAAAAAAATCAGAAAATAGACAAATTAAAAGATGAATTTGCAAGACTAAATGGTTGGGAAATGTTAAGAATACCTTATACGAAGTTTCAAAATATTGAAACTATTCTTGAAAATTTTTGTTTATAACGAGCATTTTTTTGTAGGTTATTTTATTTTAGAAGCAGAGTTATGACCTCTTAGAAGGAGCTAATAACTTTATAAATTCATCACTAACTGATCTGTAGGCATGACCTCTTCCTTCAGTTCAGTTATTTCAAGTCCTCTTAGTTAGTTTAAGAGTTAGGCATAGTTTTTATATATTTGAAGTATAAACAAATCTAATTATGAAAAAACTACTCATACTCGTTTCTTTAATTTTTAGCTTTAATTCTTATTCTCAAGAGGAAAGTGTGAAAATTGATGTAACAACTCAAAACACAACTGCTAACCCTGTTGGGGCTTTTAATTCTGCAAGGATGGCAGAGTGGAGAAATATGAGGGCGAGGAGACTTCATAAATATCAGTATAATCCTACAAAAAAAACAACGTTAAAACTATATAGGGCAAATAAAGTTATTGGATTACCACTTGATGATGGAATAGCAGAGGAAGATGTAAAAAAATGGCTTCCAAAAATTAAGCTTGATAGAAAAGTTGTAATTAGTAAAAAGATTACAAGAGATGAAGCTGTAAAACAGTTAAAAGAAGCAAAGGAAATGTTTGATATGGGGATTCTAACGAAAGATGAATATGATTCATTGTCTAAAAAACTTAAGCCAATAATTATAGGTAACTAAACTAATGGCATATCTTCCTCTTTTAGTTCTGCTACTTCCAAGCCCCTTAAATAAGTTAAACTAATATTCCATATGTTTGATTTACTAACTATCAATAATGTATTATGCAAAAGCAATTTCAATTTAATGAGGACGTTGGTGGATTATTTGTTAATCTAATTGCGGTTTATTTAATGGTATTTTTTACTCTTGGTATCGCAACTCCTTGGGCTTTTTGTAAGCTTGAAAGATGGAAGGCAAATAACACAACGATTGATGGTAGAAAAATTAAATTTATCGGAGAGGGTAGTTCCTTGCTTGGTAAGTTTATAGTGTGGTATATACTAACACTTATAACTCTTGGTATTTACTCTTTTTGGATGATTAATAAACTTCAAAAATTCAAGGTAGAGCATACGGTTTTTGTTGATTAAATAATAGGCATATCTTCTTCCTTTAATTCTGCTATTTCTAAACTTCTTAAGTAGGTTAGAGATACATTTCTTATATTTACTTGAAAATAAATTCAGTGATAAAAACAATATTTGAAATTTCCAAAATGGACTGCC
>NZ_JBELDZ010000119.1:0-3417 GCF_042094015.1 Aurantibacter sp.
TGGAAGGTGCTTTAAAGCTAAAAGAGATTTCTTATATCCATGCGGAGGGTTATCCCGCCGCCGAAATGAAGCATGGCCCCATTGCTCTTATCGATGAAAATATGCCGGTGATTGTGGTGGCTATTAATAAGGGACATTACGAAAAAACAGTTTCCAACATCCAAGAAATAAAATCGCGAAAGGGGAAGATTATTGCCATTGTTACCGAAGGCGATACGACGGTGAGAGAATTGGCCGATCATGTGATTGAGGTCCCCGAAACCCTAGAATGTTTGAGTCCTTTGGTCACCACGATACCCTTACAGTTACTGTCTTACCATATCGCGGTACTGCTCAATAAAAATGTAGACCAACCTCGTAATTTAGCGAAGTCGGTTACGGTGGAATAATAAAATAATGACGACTACCGGTGGTAGTCGAGAGAAAAATAAATTATGAAAAAAAAGGATTTAGCAACTTATTTTGCTAGATACAAACACTTAAGTTTTATTTCACTAGCATCTGGAATCAATCCTTTGTTAATGTTTTTAGTTACTTATATATTAGCAATAAAACTAAAGAAAGATTCTTATGCTATTTTTTCAAGTGCGTGGATAGTAATTACTATTTTAAAATCTGTCTCTTTTTTTGGTTTAAGAGAATCATTTCTTAGGGCTTACGCTAAGAATAAGAACAAATTTTTTGAGCTTTTCTTAGCTCTAATTTCTTCAAGTATATTTTATTACTTTATTTGTTTAGTATTTTTATTGGTTTTTTCTATTTATATGAGTAATGCTGCTGAGTCAGAATTATATAAAAGTTTTTCATTTTTTTTATTAAGTTATGTTTTTATTGAAATATCAAATGTTATTTTTATGATTAAAAACAAACTAAATTTACTCTCAATTAATCATTTTTTACAAAGCTTTTGTCTTTTATCTTTTCTTCTTTATATTAGTTTTGGGAAAAATGATTTTTTGTTGACAGATTTATCCAAAGCAATATTTTACTCATCTACAGCCACAATAGCAATATCTTTTTTATTACTTACAAATGTTAGGCAACATATTAAGGGGGAGATAGTTTTAAAAAACAACTTAATTAACTCAAAAAAACTAATAAAATATGGTTTCTTCTTTGGTTTAGGGTTAATTTTTCAACAGTTTTATAATCTATCTGATCAATTACTTTACAGATATTTTGAAGGAGATTTATTAATCCTAGCCGATTATTCTTTATCTTATTCTTTAATTTCAGTTACTTTTATTTTACCAGCAGTACTTTATCAAAAGTACCTGATTCCAAAAATGATTATAAATTCTGAATCTAATCAGGATCAAAATTGGGCTCTGTTAAAAAAAATAATTAAACCTACATTATTAATTAGTTTAATAATTACCATTATATTTATTCTATCTATTAATTTTATTGAAATTTATGTTTTTAACAATAAATATAACCTAACATTTTATTCCATATTATTAAGTCCCAATATTATTATTTTATATCTAGCCTTGTGTTATGGATCAATACTTTACACAAAACATTATTACAGACAAAAAGTTAAATATATGGGTATTACGGTACTGATCAACTTAATCCTAAACTTATTTTTTTTACCGTTAATTGGAATTTATAGTTTATTAATTTCAACATTGTTTAGTAATATCTACCTTCTAATATCATACAGAAAATATTTTTATGAAGAGCTTCAAAGATAATTTTAAACCTACTTATAGAGCATTTATTGCATTAACTAATTTCTTATACCATTTCAAACGTTATTGGAAATATTCAGGTAGAAGAAACATTTCACTTGAAGAAATTGAATTTGATATAATGAAAACTGCACATGCTTTAGAGAAAAGTATGGGTATGAAAAATCAAAAAATAAATTCAGGATGGAATAATGCAATCTTACTACAAAAACTATTGTCATCTAAAGTATTAATTAATAGCTTGTCACCATCTTATAAAATAGGGACTGCTATTTTAGAGAAATTTGTTGAACATAAAAAGAATAATGGTGGTCATCAGCAAATTTCAGAAATTGAAAAGAGTGATAGAGAGTTCTATAAAAACTCAGGTACTTTCGATTATAATTATACATTTAATTCATTTGAAGATTTTTTATCACCTGAAGATTTTTTTATGAGTAGATATTCATTTAGAAGTTTTGTGGACTCTAAAATTGACTTACCTACATTAGAAAGAATAGTAACATTAGCCTCTAAAACTCCAAGCGCTTGTAATAGACAAGAATGGTTTACATATATAATTCAAGATGAGTCTTTAATATACGAAGCTTTGTCTCTTCAATCAGGTAATAGAGGCTTTAATAAAGAAGTGAAAAATTTGATGATTATTTGTACTGATATTTCTGCTTTTGTTCCAGGACAAGAAGCTTATCAGCATTGGATTGACGGAGGTATGTATTCAATGTCAATAGTATATGCGATTCATTCTATTGGACTTGTATCTTGTTGTTTGAATTGGAGTACAGATCCCAAAACAGACCTTAAGTTAAGAAGTAAAATAAAAATAAAAAACAATCATTCTGTTTTAATGATGTTAGCGTTTGGAGAACCAGAGTTAAATGCAACCGTATGTCATTCAAAAAGAAAACCAATAGAATCATTTTATAAAATTTTATGAAAAAAAGAAATATTAAATTAATAACAATTTTTAAGACAAATAATATAGGAGCTATATTACAGGCTTTTGCTTTGAAAACTGTTCTTGAGAATTATGGTGAAGTAGAACTAGTTGATATAAAAAATCATCATATTGATAAAGGAATCAAGCTTGTGAGGTTTGGTAAAACCTTCAAGAGTATCCTTAGTGTAGGGAAAGATATATTAAGATTATCTTCTAGAAAATTACTTATTAGAAAGTTCAATTTATTTTTAAAAAAATTTAAAATAATAGGTTTAGATCAAATTAACAATGAGGTTACAGTAAGTGATTACTTTTTTACTGGTTCAGACCAGATATGGAATCCTGACTGTATTTCTAATAATAGTAAAATTGACACACGATATTTTTTCGAAAACATAGAGTCAAAAAATATTAATTCATATGCTTCTAGTAAAGGTTCCTATAATTATTCCAAAAATCAAGAGTTAGTTTTTTTAAGTTTAATTTCAAAATTCAATAAAATCAGTGTTAGGGAAAAAGATTTTTGTGATTACTTAATTCGTAATAAATTTCCATTTGCTGAACATGTTTTGGACCCATCATTATTATTGTCTAAAAAGTCATGGTTAAATTTTGATTTTAAATTAGATTCTAATATTGATAAAAAATTACCTAAAAAGTATATATTGGTTTATACTATTCCTAGGATGAAAATAATGCCAGATTTAATATTACATGTTAAAGAAACACTTGGATTACCAGTAGTAATAATAGATCAAAATTTTAAAAGTTTTAAGAATA
>NZ_JBELDZ010000120.1:0-3364 GCF_042094015.1 Aurantibacter sp.
TTTAATTTTTATGCTTTCGCAGTACGTTCGAAATGCTATAAGGTTAGATACTTATAACTCCTTACAAATAAATCACAACTATTTGACGTATAATGAATATATTTGAGAATAAGAAAAAGAAAATAAATGCCTCAATCACAAAAAACATTAGAATTTCTTCAAAAACTAAAAGATAGTGGTCATTGGAATGATGATTATGATTATTCTGAGGTTGAGTATAAAAATGCTCACACTAATATCAAAATAATTTGCAATAAACACGGAGTTTTTTCTCCGAAACCAATGAGTTTAATAAAAGGTTCAAAATGTTTAAAATGTAGTATTAATGATAGAAAAGGTAAATCAAAATACTCTTCAAATGAAATAGTTGAAAAATTCAAAGAAATACATAATAACTTATATGATTATTCAAAAGTAGTATATAAGACAACCCATTCAAAAGTCAAAATAATTTGCAAGGAACACGGTGTCTTTGAACAATCACCAAAGTCTCATTTACGAGGTAGTGGTTGCCCTAATTGCAATGGCTCAGTAAATTACACCACAACCTCCTTTTTGAACACCCTCAAGAGTAAAGGTTATTGGAACGATGATTACGACTACACTGAAGTCATTTATGTTAACGCAAAGACGCCTGTAATTCTATTTAATAAATTAACAAGAACACGTCACAAAGTTAATGCATATTCATTATTAACAAGAAATGCTAAATGTGTTATTCAAAATGCAGTTGATAAAACGGAGTTTTTTATTAAATCTTCAAAATTAATTCATGATAATACTTATGATTATTCGTCAACTAAATATGTTCCGGGTAAAAAAGTTAAAATAGGATGTACTAAGCATGGTGTTTTTGAACAGGCACCAAGCAAACATCTTAATGGCTCTGGTTGTAATTCATGCGGAAATGAATCCATAGGAAACAAATTAAGAGGCAATGAAGAAGAAGTTATTCAAAAATTTAAAATTGTTCACAGTGATTTATACGATTACTCATTAGTAAATTATTCAAATTCTCATGAAAATGTCAGTATAGTTTGCAAAATCCATGGTGTTTTTGAACAATCACCAGGTAGCCATTTAGGTGGTTCAGGATGCCCAACTTGTGCAGGAAAAAACATAACTATGAAAGACACTTTAGAGGTGTTTAGAGAGATTCATGGGGATAAATATGATTACCAATTAGTAGAGTATAAAAATACAACAAAACCCATAAAAATTATTTGCCCAACACATGGTATTTTTACCCAAAAACCCATAGCACACAAAAGAGGGGGTGGATGTCCAAAATGTTCAAATAATATTCAGTTTACAACTGAACAGATAATTCAGCAATTTAGAAAAATACACAGTTCAAAATATGATTATTCACAAGTTAATTACATTAATTCCAAAACTAAATTAAAAATAATATGTCCTGAGCATGGAATTTTCATGCAGTCAGCATCTGTACATAAAAGACCTGCTGGTTGCCCAACTTGTGGCATTGGATGGAATACCAAAAGAGTAATTAATTTTATAAATGATATAAGAAACGAAGACATACTAAATATGGACCCTGTGGAGCTAAATATGTTAATTGCTCAAGGGAAACTCCCAAAAGAATTAGAAGAATTAGTATTTATAAATGAAGGAACAAAAAATAACTCTCTTAAAACCCTAAAAGAGAAGTTAGGTATTGAGGAAGAAGAAGAAGAGTTAAGTGAAGATAGAACAGAAGAACTCTCAGATAAATTAGAAGAGCTAACCTCATCCTATGATGATGAGTTAAACGATGCTGTCTCTGCTATAGAGGCGCCATCTATTGAAGATGTAGAATATTCTGAAACTGAGCAAAAGAAAAGAAAAGGACTACCAAGTATTTCTAATGAAGATATCCTTGTTCTGGATAAAGAATTGATTGGTACATGTGACGATGAAGCAGTAGAGTTTTTCATTCAGTACAAACTCAAAAAAGTTTGGAATGAAGTTATAAATGACAAGAGAGAGGTTGATGAAATTAAACTCTTAAACGGAGGAAAGAATTCATCGAGATTGCGAGATTTGTTTTTAGAAGAGTATGATAAGGTGGTAAAATACATTCCTCCAAAGGGATATGCTTTTCCACACCAGCCAAACATGATGCAGAAACTTACCGTACAAAGAGTTAAAGACTATAAGCGTTATGGGAATTGGAGTGGTACTGGTGCTGGTAAAACAATTTCATTTATTATTGCCAGTAGAGAAATTGACTCAAAGTTAACTGTTGTTATTTGCTTAAACTCTACGGTATCTCAGTTAGAAGAAGATATTTTAGATGTATATCCTAATAGCTCAGTACACTCAAACTTTAAGAAAGGTCAAAAGTTCGACAGGTCAAAACACAATTACCTACTCTTAAATTATGAGAAATTTCAGCAAGGGTATACAGAAGAGATATTTCAAGATTTAAACGAGAACAATCTCATTGATTTTATTGTTTTGGATGAGGTACATAACTCAAAGCAAAGAGATAAAAAAGAAAGCCTTCGTAGAGGTGCTTTAATGCGTTTAATAGGACGTTCAGCAGAGATGAATACTAACTTTCATTTACTTGGAATGAGTGCTACACCAGTCATTAATAACCTTATTGAGGCGAAGTCATTACTTAAGCTTATTACTGGTAAAAAGTATGATGATATTAATACCAGAGGGACTATCACTAATGCTCTAAAGATATTCAATCAATTACTTCTAAATGGAATTCGTTACATACCTAAGTATGATATTATTTTAAAAGAACTTACAGCAGAAAATACTCCTGTTTTAAATATTGACGGAACAGATTTAACTGATAAGTTAAAAGACAATAGTAATAAAGATTATTTAGGTTTAGAGAAAATATTGTTAGAAAGTAAGTTGACTGTTTTAGGGAACTTCCTAAAGCCCAAAACAATTATATATACTTATTTTACTGATAAAGACAGAATACCAAAAAGGGTTGCTAAGTATGTAAAATCTAAAGGATACTCTCACGCCCTTTATATTGGAGAGCAAAGCACAGCAGAAAGAGAACAAAGTAAGCGTGATTTTATTAAGGGAGATGTTGATATTTTAATAGCATCCAGAACCATTGGAACTGGTGTTGATGGATTACAAAATGTTTGTAATAACATGGTGTTATTAACCCTTCCATGGACAGATTCAGAGTACACCCAGCTAAAAGGGCGTATTTATAGGCAAGGAAGTAAATTTGGAGATGTTGAGATTATTATACCACAAGTATATGTAGACTTAGATGATAAAAGGTGGTCTTGGGATAAACAACGTTTGCAATTAATTAGAGAAAAAAGAACACTTGCTGATGCTGCTGTGGATGGAATAATACCCTCTAAGCATATACCAT
>NZ_JBELDZ010000121.1:0-3319 GCF_042094015.1 Aurantibacter sp.
TTTTTCTTCTACCTTTTCTAGTTCTAGAGTTGTTTTTAGTACGTTGACCTCTTAAAGGCAAACCAACTCTATGACGAATACCTCTATAACATCCAATATCCATTAATCTCTTAATGTTTAATTGAGTTTCAGAACGTAATTCACCTTCAATAGTGAAAGTACCAACAGCATCACGAATAGAACCAATTTGATCATCAGACCAATCTTGTACTTTTATACTTTCGTCAACTTTAGCTGTTTTTAAAATCTCTTCTGCGCGACTTCTACCTACTCCGTAGATATAAGTTAAAGAAATAACGCCTCTTTTTTGTTTTGGTATATCAACACCTGCAATTCTTGCCATAACTATCCTTGTCTTTGTTTGAATCTAGGATTCTTTTTGTTAATAACGTAAAGTCTACCTTTTCTTCGTACGATTTTGCAATCTGCACTTCTTTTTTTAACTGATGCTCTTACTTTCATCTTGTTAGTATCTATAGGTTATACGAGCCTTACTTAAATCGTATGGACTCATTTCTAATTTAACTTTATCTCCTGGTAACAATTTAATATAATGCATACGCATTTTACCAGAGATGTGAGCGGTCACGATATGACCATTTTCTAATTCAACACGAAACATAGCATTTGATAATGCTTCAATAATGCTTCCGTCTTGTTCTATTGCTGCCTGTTTTGCCATAATAAAAATTAAGCTGTTGCTTTTCTGTTTTTACCAGTTTTCATCAAGCCATCATAATGTCTATTTAACAAGTAAGAATTTACTTGTTGCATAGTATCTATTGCAACTCCAACCATAATTAATAGTGATGTACCACCAAAGAATAAAGCCCAACCAGATTGCACATCTAATAACTTTACAATAATTGCAGGAAACACTGCTAATAAAGCTAAAAATATAGATCCAGGTAATGTAATTTGTGACATAATTTTATCTAAATACTCAGATGTTTCTCCTCCTGGACGAATCCCTGGAATAAAACCACCGCTACGTTTTAAATCATCAGCCATTTTATTCGTAGGAACTGTAATAGCTGTGTAAAAATACGTAAAGACAATAATTAATAATGCAAATACAATATTATACCATAAACCAAATATGTCAGAAAAATTAGTCTGCATCCATTGACCTGCTGAAGTTTCTTCTAATAAAGATGATCCTCCAATTAAGCCTGGAACAAACATAATTGCTTGAGCAAAGATAATTGGCATAACTCCAGAAGCATTAAGCTTTAAAGGAATATATTGTCTATTACCACCTAAACCATCTTGCTCATAACTTCCAGTAGCTGTACGTCTTGCATATTGAACAGCTATCTTACGAACTGCCATTACTAATAATATTGATGCAAAAATAATAGCAAACCAAATAACAACTTCAAATAAAATCATCATTACATTATTACCAGTTTCCATTCTAGATACTGCATTCTGTAAGAACGATTTAGGTAAAGTAGCAATAATACCTACCATAATTAATAATGAGATACCATTACCAATCCCTTTATCAGTTATTTTTTCTCCTAACCACATAGCAAAAATAGTACCTGTTACTAATATAACAATAGATGATACTAAAAATGTAGGGTATGAAAATCCATTTACTAATAAACTATTCATAGACTCAACTCCAGATAAAGCAGGTAAACTAGCTAAATAACCAGGTGCTTGAATTAAACAAATACCAATAGTTAACCAACGTGTAATTTGAGTGATTTTTTTCTGACCACTTGCTCCTTCTTTTTGGAGTTTCTGTAAATATGGAATAGCAATTCCCATTAGCTGTACAACAATAGAAGCAGAAATATATGGCATAATACCCAACGCGAACACAGATGCATTTGCAAAAGCTCCTCCAGTAAAGGCATTTAAAACACCTAACAAACCTCCACCTGCAGTATCTTGTAAGCCACCTAATTGAGCTGTATCAATACCAGGTAAAACCACCTGAGCACCAAAACGATACACCAATAATAAACTAAGTGTTACTAAGATACGGTTTCTTAGTTCTTCAATGTTCCATACATTTTTTATAGTTTCTATAAATTTCATATGCTATGAGTTATAAACTTACAGCTTGTCCTCCTGCTGCTTCAATAGCAGATGTTGCTGTAGCAGAGAATTTATGAGCCGTAATAGTTATTTTAGATTTTAATTCTCCTCTACCTAATATCTTAACCATCTCGTGTTTACGAGCTAATCCTAAATCAAGCATAGTTTGAAAATCTAAACTATCTGTAATTTTCTTATCATCAATTAATTCTTGGATTTTATCTAAGTTAATTGGTTGATATTCTTTACGATTAATGTTAGTGAAGCCAAATTTTGGTACACGTCTTTGTAATGGCATTTGACCACCTTCAAATCCAATTTTCTTAGAGTAACCAGAACGTGACTTTGCTCCTTTGTGACCACGTGTAGCAGTACCACCTTTTCCAGAACCTTGTCCACGTCCAACTCTTTTACCTTGACTTTTAACTGAACCTTCTGCAGGTTTTAAATTACTTAAATTCATTTATCAGTTGTATTATTTAATTTCTTCAAAAGAAACTAAGTGATTAACTTTTTTAACCATCCCTAAAATATTAGGAGTAGCTTCGTGTTCTACGACTTGTCCAATCTTTTTAAGACCAAGAGCTTCAAGAGTTCTTTTTTGTCTTAGTGTACGATTGATAGCACTTTTAACTTTTTTTACTTTAATCTTAGCCATTGTATACTAATTAACCGTTAAACACTTTCTCTAAAGATACTCCTCTTTCGCGAGCGATAGTATGAGCACTTCTTAATTGTAATAAAGCATCAAAAGTTGCTTTAACTACGTTATGTGGGTTTGAAGAACCTTGAGACTTAGATAGTACATCATGTACTCCTACTGCTTCAAGAACTGTTCTAACAGCTCCACCAGCAATAACTCCTGTACCAGCTGATGCAGGAATAATATTTACTCTTGCTCCTCCAAATTTACCTTTCTGTTCGTGAGGTAAAGTTCCTTTTATAATAGGAATTCTTACTAGGTTTTTCTTAGCATCTTCAATAGCTTTAGCAATTGCACTAGCTACGTCTTTAGACTTTCCTAAACCTTGTCCAACAACACCAGCTTCATCACCAACCACAACGATTGCTGAAAAACCAAATGCTCTACCACCTTTAGTTACTTTAGTAACTCTTTGTACTCCAACTAAACGATCTTTAAGATCTAATCCACTTGGTTTTACTAACTCTGCACTTTTGTATTTATGATACATAATTTCTTAGAATTTAAGTCCTGCTTCTCTAGCTCCTTCAGCTAATGATTTTACTCTTCCATGATATAAGTATC
>NZ_JBELDZ010000122.1:0-3290 GCF_042094015.1 Aurantibacter sp.
GAACTAATGCTTTTATCTCTAGATGATGCTGCAATGATAGTTTTACCATTTACATCGTCAACTATTTGAGCATAAATTTCTTTATTACTTCTAAAAACAGAAAGTCTAGGTCTAGCTTCAGTACCAGATACGACTTTACGTATTCTGTTTTTAATTCTTAATCTTTTTTCGTTTTTTGTTAACGCCATGATTTCTCTTATTAAGCTGATTTACCTGCTTTTCTTCTGATAATTTCTCCTACAAACTTGATTCCTTTACCTTTATAAGGTTCTGGTCTTCTAAATCCTCTAATCTTAGCAGCAACTTGACCAACTAATTGTTTGTCAAATGATGTTAGCTTAATGATTGGATTTTTACCTTTATCAGAAACAGTTTCAACTTTAATTTCTTCAGCTAAACTTAAAACTATATTATGAGAGAAACCTAATGCTAATTCTAAAGTATTACCTTGGTTAGATGCTCTATACCCTACACCAACTAATTCTAATTCTTTAGACCAACCTTCAGAAACACCTTTAACCATATTATTGATTAAAGATCTATAAAGACCGTGTTTAGCTTTACTCTCTTTATTGTCAGAAGGTCTTGTAATATTTACATTATCTCCTTCTACCTTTACATCTACAACATCAAAAGTTTGAGTTAATTCTCCTAACTTCCCTTTCACTGTAATAGTATTGTCTTTTACTGTAACTGTTACCCCACTTGGAATAACAACTGGATTATTTCCTATTCTAGACATCTCTTATTCTTTTTTTAGTAAACGTAACATAAAACTTCACCACCTACGTTATCTCGTTTAGCTTGCTTAGCTGTCATTACTCCATGAGAAGTAGAAACGATAGCTACACCAAGACCATTTAAAATACGTGGTAATTCTTTTGAACTTGAATATTTACGTAAACCTGGTTTACTAATTCTTTGAATTTTTTTGATAGTAGATTCTTTAGTTTCTTTATTATACTTAAGTGCAATTTTGATTGAACCTTGTACTGAAACATCTTCGAACTTGTAACTTAAAATATATCCTTGATCGAATAATATTTTAGTGATGTCTTTTTTTAAATTTGATGCAGGAATTTCTACAACTCTATGATTAGCGCTTATAGCATTTCTAACGCGAGTTAAGTAATCTGCAATTGGATCTGTATACATATGTATGAATTTGCGGTTTTGGTTTTCTATTCAAAATGAATAAAACCTGAAACCAATTAAATAGTTTTTACCAACTAGCTTTTCTAACACCAGGAATTAATCCTTGGTTTGCCATTTCTCTGAATGTCACACGAGAAATACCAAATGTTCTCATATATCCTTTAGGTCTTCCTGTTAACTTACAACGGTTATGTTGACGTATAGGGGAAGCATTTTTAGGTAATTTTTGTAACGCTTCATAATCTCCAGCTGCTTTTAAAGCTTTACGTTTATCAGCATACTTAGCTACTGTTTTACTTCTTTTAACCTCACGGGCTTTCATTGATTCTTTAGCCATGATTTAGTTTTTTTGAAATGGTAATCCCATTTCAGTTAATAATGATTTAGCTTCCTTATCTGTTTGAGCAGAAGTTACAAACGTAATGTCCATACCAGCTATTTTATTCACTTTATCAATATCGATTTCAGGGAAAATGATTTGTTCAGTAATACCTAAATTGTAATTACCTCTTCCGTCAAAACCTGTAGCTTTAATTCCTCCAAAATCTCTTACACGTGGTAGTGCAGAAGTAATTAAACGATCTAAAAACTCATACATTCTTTCTCCTCTTAACGTAACTTTAGCCCCAATTGGCATTCCTTTACGTAGTTTGAAAGTTGCAACATCTTTTTTAGAAAGTGTAGATACAGCTTTTTGTCCTGTAATATTGGTTAATTCGTCAACCGCATGATCAACTAATTTTTTATCAGAAACAGCAGCACCAACTCCTCTAGAAAGACAAATCTTTTCTAGTCTAGGTACTTGCATAATATTCTTATAACCAAATTCGTCTGTAAGAGCAGCAACTACTTTGCTTTTATACTCTTCTTTAAGTCTAGGTGAATATGCCATACTATATTACTTCATTAGATTTTTTAGAAAAACGAACTTTTTTACCATTCTCAATTCTAAACCCTACTCTTGTTTCTTCTCCTTTAGAAGTTAGCAAAGATAGGTTAGAAATTTGGATTGAAGCTTCTTTTTCTACGATTCCTCCTTGAGGACTTTGTGCACTAGGCTTAGTATGTTTTTTAACCATATTAACACCTTCTACAATCGCTTTGTTTTTAGCAATAAATACCTTAGTTACAGTACCTTGAGAACCTTTATGGTCTCCTGCTATAACTTTTACAGTATCTCCTGTTTTAATTTTTAGCTTTGTCATTTTTAATTTCATTAAAGCACTTCAGGTGCTAATGATACAATTTTCATGAATTGCTTATCACGAAGTTCTCTAGCAACAGGTCCAAAAACACGAGTTCCTTTCATCTCACCTGTTGGCGTTAAAAGTACACATGCGTTATCATCAAATCTTATATAAGATCCATCTGGACGTCTTACTTCTTTTTTTGTACGAACTACAACAGCGGTAGAAACAGTTCCTTTTTTGGTATTACCATTAGGAGTTGCATCTTTTACTGCTACAACGATCTTATCTCCAATAGAAGCATATCTTCTTTTAGTTCCTCCTAATACTCGGATAGTTAAAACTTCCTTAGCACCAGTATTGTCTGCGACTTTAAGTCTTGATTCTTGTTGTACCATAATTACTTCGCTCTTTCAATTATTTCAACTAATCTCCAACATTTAGATTTACTTAAAGGTCTTGTCTCCATGATCTTTACAGTATCTCCAATATTACAATCATTTGTCTCGTCGTGTGCAACATATTTCTTTGTCTTTAACACGAACTTACCGTACATTGGGTGCTTTACTTTTTTAACTTCAGAAACCACAATAGATTTCTGCATTTTGTTACTTGTAACAACACCAACACGTTCTTTTCTTAAATTTCTTTTTTCCATCTTTAGGCAGAATTATTATAAATCTCTCTTAGTTAATTCAGTTGCAATTTTTGCAACAGTACGTCTAATTTGACGTAATTGAATCGGATTATCTAAAGGAGAAATAGCATGAGCCATTTTTAAATCTGAATAACTCTTTTTTGTTTCACTAAGTTTCTCTTGTAACTCAGATACAGATAATTCTTTAATTTCTGATTTTTTCATAATATCAAATAAATTATGCTTGATAATCTCTAGCGATTATAAACTTAGTTTGAACTGGCAATTTTTGAGCTGCAAGTCTTAATGCT
>NZ_JBELDZ010000123.1:0-3008 GCF_042094015.1 Aurantibacter sp.
TACTTTTTGGTAATTATTTTGTTTATTTTTTTTTAAATTACATAACACTCTTTAGCACAACGATATAAACGTTTTTACAATCACAAATAAAATAAACACAACAACTGTAATCAAAAAAATAAAAAAAAATATTATTACGTAATTAATCAAATATTTACACTATACTGAAGGAATTTAGACTTTATATATTGTATGACAAAGACCAAGATAGTATATTTGCCATATTAATACATTATATATAATGATAGATATTACATTACCAGATGGCTCAATAAAATCATTTGAGCAAAACACTACTCCTATTCAAGTGGCTAAAAGCATAAGTGAAGGACTAGCAAGAAACGTTATTTCTGCAAAATTCAATGAAACAACCGTTGAATCAACAACTCCACTTACTACAAATGGTTCTCTTATATTATATACATGGAATGATACAGAAGGTAAAAAAGCATTCTGGCACTCATCAGCTCACGTATTAGCCGAAGCACTACAAGAATTATATAATGGTATACATTTAACTATTGGTCCAGCTATAGAAAATGGTTTTTATTATGATGTTGATTTTGGAGAACATATAGTTTCTGATAAAGACTTCAAAACCATCGAAAACAAAATGATTGAAATTGCTAGAGGAAAACACGAATTCTCTATAAGATCATCTTCTAAAGCAGATGCATTATCATTATATAAAGACAATCCTTATAAAACAGAATTAATAGAAAACCTTGAAGACGGCACAATCACGTTTTGTGATCATTCTAATTTTACAGATTTATGTCGTGGAGGGCATATTCCTCATACAGGAATTATAAAAGCTGCCAAGATACTTTCAGTAGCAGGAGCTTATTGGAGAGGCGATGAAAACAACAAACAACTAACTCGTGTATATGGAATAACATTCCCTAAACAGAAAGAGTTAACTCAGTATTTAGAACTTTTAGAAGAAGCTAAAAAAAGAGATCATAGAAAATTAGGAAAAGAATTACAATTATTTGCTTTTTCCTCTAAAGTTGGGCAAGGTTTACCATTATGGTTACCAAAAGGAGCTGCCTTACGAGAACGTTTAGAGAACTTCTTAAAGAAAGCACAAAAGAAAGCAGGTTACGAAATGGTAATTACACCTCATATTGCACAAAAAGAACTTTATGTTACTTCTGGTCATTATGCTAAATATGGAGAAGACAGCTTTCAACCTATTCATACACCAAAAGAAGATGAAGAGTTTTTATTAAAACCAATGAATTGTCCGCATCATTGTGAGATATACAATAACCAGCAATGGTCTTACAAAGATTTACCGAAACGATTTGCAGAGTTTGGAACTGTTTATAGATACGAACAAAGTGGAGAATTACACGGATTAACTCGTGTTAGAGGATTTACTCAAGATGATGCACATATTTTTTGTACACCAGATCAATTAGATAGCGAATTTAAAAACGTTATAGATTTAGTTCTTTACGTATTTGGATCTTTAGGTTTTGAAAACTTTACTGCTCAAGTATCTATTCGAGATCCTAAAACACCAGAAAAATATATTGGAGATGTTACTAATTGGGAAAAAGCTGAAAATGCAATTATTAGCGCAGCAAAAGATAAAGGATTAACATATGTTATAGAAGAAGGCGAAGCTGCATTTTATGGACCTAAGTTAGACTTTATGGTAAAAGATGCACTTGGTAGACAATGGCAATTAGGAACAATACAAGTAGATTACAATTTACCTGAACGATTCGAATTATCTTATAAAGGAAGTGATAACGAATCTCATAGACCTGTAATGATTCATCGTGCACCATTTGGAAGTATGGAGCGTTTTATTGCAATATTACTAGAACATACTGCTGGTAACTTCCCATTATGGTTAATGCCAACACAGGTTTCAATATTAACTTTAAGTGAAAAATATGAGAATTATGGGCAAAAAGTATTAGATTTGTTTGAAAATCACGATATTCGCGCCAATATTGACAATAGAAATGAAACTATTGGAAAAAAAATTCGTGAAGCAGAAATGAATAAAGTGCCGTATATGGTCATTTTAGGAGAATCTGAAGAAAAAGAAAATACTATTTCGGTAAGAAAACATGGTGGAGAAGATTTAGGCACAATTAGTGTAGATGATTTTGCAGCATTAATATCTGAAGAAATAAAAAAGACATTAAAGCAATTTTAATATAATAAGAAGTTTAACTTAAATTTTAGAGCCATAGCAATTCGTAGAAGAAGGTCCAAAGGACCATTAAGAGTAATTAAAGAAGATCAGCATAATATTAACCGTAAAATTAGAGCTGAGAAAGTACGTTTAGTTGGAGACAACGTCGAAATTGGCGTGTACGACACTAGAGATGCTTTAAAAATTGCTCAAGAACAAGAATTAGATCTTGTTGAGATTTCGCCAAAAGCTGTTCCTCCAGTTTGTAAAGTAATGGACTATAAGAAGTTCCTTTACGAGCAAAAGAAAAGAGATAAGGCTATAAAAGCAAAAGCAAGTAAAGTTGTAATTAAAGAAATTCGTTTTGGTCCACAAACCGATGATCATGATTATCAATTTAAGAAAAAACACGCAGAAAAATTTTTAAAAGAAGGTGCCAAATTAAAAGCATTTGTATTCTTTAAAGGTCGCTCTATTGTGTTTAAAGAACAAGGACAAATATTATTATTACGTTTAGCACAAGATCTTGAAGAATTAGGTAAAGTAGAACAAATGCCTAGACTGGAAGGAAAACGTATGACTATGTTTATTGCTCCTAAAAAATAAAAGACAATTAGTATTACCTAAAGTAATGTACTAATTTAAATACTGAACTTGAAACTACATCCTTAAAGGATAGTATTAAGTTCAGTTTTATAGTATTATAAGTGAAATAATAAAACCTAGGAAAAAATGCCTAAAATGAAAACAAAATCTAGTGCTAAAAAGCGTTTCAAGCTTACTGGTACTGGTAAAATTAAAAGAAAGCACGCGTTTAAAAGTCACATCTTAACAAAGAAGTCTAAAAAACGTA
>NZ_JBELDZ010000124.1:0-2908 GCF_042094015.1 Aurantibacter sp.
CGTCAGGAAATAAAAAAAATTAATACGTTGTTATTTCAAAACAGCTCTAAAAAGAAATCACAAACAAGCTTAATAGAAGACTTAAATTATAAATTAAACGTTAGAAGAAATTTAATAAAAGTAACCAATCAGCAAGCCAATTTGTTGACCCGAGAAATTAATACCAATCAAGATAAAATATCAAACTTAAATAAGGAATTACAACTTTTAAAGGATAATTATTCTAAACTAATTGTAAAATCCTACAAGAACAAAAACAAACAAAGTCGTGTAATGTTCTTACTGTCGTCAAGTAATTTTAAACAAGCTTATAAGCGTTTACAGTATATAGATCAGTATAGCGATTATCAAAAAAAACAAGGCGAAGAGATAGCTTCAAAAACGTTAGAATTACAAAACACTAATAGTGTATTAATAAAGCAAAAGTCATCTAAAGAAGCTTTAATTCAAGAAAATAGAATTGCACAGCAAGAGTTAGAAAAAGATGTTGCACAACAGCAAGTTATAATTGCTTCTATTCAAAAAGATTTAGATAAATTCTCAGCTGAAGTTAAAAAGAAACAGCAAGAAGCTAATAAAATTGACAAGCAAATAAAAGATATAATTAGAGTTGCAATTGCTAAATCTAGAAAGACAGTTAAAAGCAATAAATCTAATACAAATACCAGTAAGACCGAGGAATTTGCCTTAACAGCAGAAAGCAAAGCTTTAGCCGCTAGTTTTTTAGGAAATAAAGGTAAATTACCTTGGCCAGTTTTAGAAGGCGTTGTTAAAGTAAGGTATGGAAAACAACCGCATCCAATAGATAGATCTTTAACTATACAAAGTAATGGTGTTAGAATTGCAACTAATCCAAATACTAAAGTAAGAGCAGTTTTTAATGGTGAAGTTTTGGCAATTTCTAAACCAAAACGTGGTAGTATTTCTATTATGATACAGCACGGAAGTTATGTAACATCTTACACCAACTTAAAAGAAGTTTACGTTACAGAAGGACAAAAAGTAAAAACAAAACAAGATATTGGTAAGATTTATACCAATAGTATAACCAACGAAACTATTTTACGTTTTAGTATTTTTAAAAACACAGCCACACAAAATCCAGCGTATTGGATTTATAAAATGTAGTTAAACACCTCTATGTTTTATGAATTTACTTCTAACAGAAATAAAACAGAAGATTTACGATAAGCTTAATTTTGAAATCTCAAATTATAAAGACGAATTAGAAAGTAAAGAATACAATGCTTGTAGATTTCAGTTAAATAAATTTCAAATTATAAGTAGAACAGCTAAAATTACACCTAAAAAAACGGGTCAATTTGTTACGTTTTGGAAAAGATTAAATCACGGTGAAATAGCTCCTTTAGACAACACAGATCATTTCGTTTTTTTTATTATAAACGTTTCATCTAATAATAGAATAGGTCAGTTTGTATTTCCTAAATCTATTTTAATTGAAAAAGCAATTATTTCCACCAACACAAAAGAAGGTAAAAGAGGTTTTAGAGTTTACCCTTCTTGGGATTTCCCTTTAAGTAAACAAGCTCAAAAAAGTCAAAAATGGCAACTTAATTATTTCTTTGAAATTAATAGCGTTAATAAATTAGATAATATTGAAGGCTTATATAAAATATAAAAACCACATTTCTAAAATTAGTTATTCTTAAAATGTGGTTTAAAGATGTTTTTAATAATAAGTTAATTATCTAACAAGAGCATAACCCTTATTTGTTTTTCTATAGTTTTTACCATTCCATCTATAATAACGTTTACCATTAACTCTAACTACTTTATAATTTGCTGGACGTTTTTGAACATAAACTACTTTAGAATTTGGAGAACTTACAACTCTTGGAGCACAAGAAGTTGCACAAAAAATAAAACTACCAATAAATACAATTAAGAATATTCTCATAATTAAAAATTTTAAGGTTTAGTTCTTAGACTGTATTATTTCAAAAAGGTTTAATCCTCCATAAATAAAGCTCGTAATTCTGAGGCTTCACTTGGTTTCATTTTTCCGGCAAGAACTAAACTTAATTGTTTTCGTCTTAAAGCACCATCAAAACGTGTATGTTCAATTTTAGATTCTGGAAGTAATTCTGGAATTCTTATGGGTTGTCCAGTTTCATCAACTGCAACAAAAGTATATATCGCTTCGTTTGCTTTAGTTTTAATACCAGATTCTCTGTCTTCTACCCAAACATCCATATAGACTTCCATAGAAGTCTTAAAAGCTCTAGAAACTTTAGCCTCAACAGTTACCACAGAACCTAAAGGAACAGATCTGTTAAATGCTACATGATTTACAGAAGCAGTTACTACTATGCGTCTAGAATGTCTTCTTGCGCTAATACTTGCGGCACGATCCATACGGGCTAAAAGTTCACCACCAAAAAGATTGTTTAAAGGATTTGTTTCGCTAGGTAAAACCATATCGGTTAATATGGTTAAAGATTCTGAAGCTTTACGTGCAGTCATTGTGCTAAATTTTAGCGCAAAAATACTACGTTTTTAAGTTTAAAAACAAGAATTAACACAAAATTAAAAAAGCTTAATCTAAAGCTTTTACTAATAACCATGCAGAACTGTTTTGGTCGTGTTTAATTGTTTTTAAAGCATCTAATGCTTCTTGTCTATCTGTAAAACTTTGGTAAGCTACTTGGTGTAAACCATACTTGTTTACTCCTATTTTACGAGCATTAAAACCATCTACTTTTAATTGCTTAATTTTTTTGTCGCAATTTTTTTCAATTCTAAAAGCACCAGCAATAATATGGTAATTTCCTAGAACTTCTTTTTCTAAAGTTACTTTTACCGTTGGTAATGGATTAGATATTACAAAGGTAGCTTCTTGAATTTTAGATTCAATTTCAGATTGTGCTTCTTGTTCTGCTAAAATATT
>NZ_JBELDZ010000125.1:0-2867 GCF_042094015.1 Aurantibacter sp.
CAATTAAAGTGGTCCCACATGGACTCGAACCATGGACCACCTGATTATGAGTCAGAGAGTTCTAATTTTACTTATTCTTACTTTTATTGATAAAAGTATTGAAAATAAAGAGATTAATCATTCTCAATACTTCTTTATTTTACATTAATTTACTATTTTTGACATACAAGCTTGACCTTAAACTTGACCCAAAAATATTAATTAATGGCGACATACCAATTATTACTTCGAGACAGTAAACCTAAAAAAGACGGTACTTTCCCTTTGATATTTAAAATATATCTTGGCAACAAGTCAAAAATAATAACACTCCCTTTTTCATGCGAAAAAAGAGAATGGGATGCTAAAAATAAACGCTTACGTAAAAACCATTTTAACTACAAAGATATCAATGAAAAGTTAGGTAAGCTTACTACAAGGCTTCAAAATGCAATAGATGATTTGGAAATACAGGAAATTGATTACGATTTAAACGATATTTATAATGCGTTCAAAGAAGAATCCAAAGCAAATAGAGTTAAAGAAATATCAGTAAGTGAGTTTTTACAAAAACGAATCAAAGAACTTAATGCAGAAGGTCGTTATGGCTCTGAAAGAACTTTAAAAGACACCTGTAATTCATTAAGTCGCTACTTAATGACAGCTAAAGAAATATCCGAAATTGAAGTAAATAAAAAGCTTAAAACATCAAAAGCATTCGCCAATTTAAAGTTTAAAGATGTTACACCAGCATTTTTAGAAGATTACGAACATTATTTAAGAAAAAGAGGCGGTACGGATGGCGGTATTGGTGTTAAAATGCGAGAGATAAGAGTTAATTTTAACAAAGCTATTACACATGGTTACGCTAAAGTATCTCATTACCCTTTTAACATTTATAAAGTAGCGAAACTCAAATCAAAATCAAGAAAAATAGCCATCGATAAAGAAGAGTTTGAGAGTTTTAAATCATTTAATATTAAAGAGCATATCGAATATAAAATAACATATAAGATGTTTTTATTCAGTTATTATGCAGGCGGTATGAATTTTAAAGATATGACCTATTTAAGGTGGGAAAATATAAGTGATGGCAGATTAGTTTATAAAAGAAGTAAAATTAATGGAAACTTTAATTTTAAGTTGCGAAAAGAAGCTACGGACATTTTAAATTACTTTAAAAATAATATGCTTACCGAGAATGAAGATTATATATTTCATGTTATAAACAGATACAATTTAACCTATAAGCAAATACATTACAGATACAAAAAATGCTTACGCAAATTTAATAAAGATCTAAAATTTATCGCTGAATCTGTTGGAATAGAAAAAAATCTAACAAGTTATGTGGCACGGCATAGTTTTGCTACGCATTTAAAATTTAACAAGGTGCAAGAAAGTGTTATTAGTCAACTTATGGGACATTCAAGCGAATCTGTTACAAAAGCCTATTTGCAAGATTTTGGAAGTGATGTCTTGGATGATGCAATGAGTAAGCTAAACTAATTGTTTTTTTGAAAATCAATAATTATTGGAATGCTTTTAGGGTTAGTAACTGTATTCATAATTGAGCATTATGGTAAGTTTTCATATTTAGAAGATGCTAGTACAAATACAGCTAACCAAAATAATAACATCTCATTTACAAGAAATATAGATTACAGCGCAAAAGTTGCTGAAATCTATTTAAAAACACCATTTGGCACTCATATTACTTTTGATGGAGGAAATTTTGGTGTTGGTAATATGTATGGGGCATTTAAAAGGTATTCTAATAAGATAGCATACTATTTTAAAGCAACTTTTAAGGATATAAAATATGTATTTCTATTTGGTGTTGGGTATTCTATATTCATACTTATAGCGTTCAATTTTAAAAGACGACAATACTTGGCAATATGCTTACAGTAATAATAATAACTTCTGCAATATTGACAAAGATTTTAATGAGCCGAAATGGAACAAAAAGTAAATCTTGGAAAAAGATGGGAACTCGTGTAGATGATTTGAAAAAACACATCTCAATAGATGGAAGTAGCAGAATCTAAAATTATTCTTTTGTAACTATCTGAACAGCTTGGTAATGTAGTTTATATACTTTGTGTAGATGGTGTTAAAATGAAATACAGACGAACAGGCTCGGTGTTTAAAAAAGATGGCGAAGATGTACTTAAAATGGATTGATTTGTTTTCTGACTATCTAAAAAATAGATGTTAAAATTGTACGTTTATAGTAATCAAAAAACAATGGATAAAACTTTTCAAATACTTCTAAAACTCTTAAAATCGTTTAACTATAATTTGCCTGAACAAGAAGTTAAAGAACGATTATTTAGTGACCCTGATAAGGGTGTTACTTCAATTACAAATACTCTTGACTATTTTAATATAAAAAATTTAGTTGCTAATGTTCCAAAAGGGGCATTTAACCAATTACCAAATTCATTTATAGCTCAAGTCGGAAATCATAAACAATCCAGTCTTGTCTTAATTAATAAAATCGATGAAAAAAATGTAAAAATAAGTACTGATAAAGAACAACTAATAAGTATGAGTATAGATGACTTTTTGATGAATTGGACGGGTTTAATAATAGCAATCGAAAAGAATGAAAATCGGAATCCTAAAAATTTAAAAAAGCTATTGCTAAATACAGTCCCGTTGTTAGTTGCCTTGTTATTGATTCTAATTATTGTATTTACTACAAATTATATTTTAAAATCCGTATATTTTGTATTATCACTAGTAGGTGTTTATGTTAGTTTCCTAATTATAAAAGAAAAATTAAGCAGTGACAATTCTTCATCAAAATTTTGCAAGATTTCAGAAAATACAGACTGTCAATCTGTATTAAAGTCTAAAGAATCTAAACTTTTTAATATAAT
>NZ_JBELDZ010000126.1:0-2796 GCF_042094015.1 Aurantibacter sp.
AGTCCTAGCGGACTTTCTATCTGTGTTTTATTTGCTAACTTTAGTGCTTAAACAACGCAACGAGATCATACACCAATACGTTGTAGGTAATGTAAACTCAGAACAGCGCACTCATCACTTTCTACACATTAAAAAACAATTTTCATTTTTTTGTAACAAATTTTTGTTTCTAATACTTACCTAGCGAATTTAAAAAAACAAAAAAAATGAGTCATCTTAAATCAATTATCGCGGTATTAGTATTTACTTTAATTGTTAGTTTTTCTCAAGCTCAAGACAAAATAAAATTAGAAAATTCTGTTTTGTGGAAAATAGAGCATTCGGAACTAAAAGAACCTTCTTATGTTTTAGGAACTTTACATATGATGTGTAAAGACGACTTTGAAATTTCAAAAAAAATTAGTCAAACGCTACAAAATGTTGATGCATTAGTTTTAGAAGTAAATTTATCTGACAAAGTAGAGATAAAATCAATGCAAGAATCAATGAAAAATCCAAAGAAAATATCTGAAGAGCTAACTAAAAAACAATTCGAAGAGTTAGATACATTTGTAACTAAAATAATGGGGACATCATTAACAAATTTTGATACATATGGTCTTTCCATTCTAAATGCCATAATGATTCAAAAAATGTTACCCTGTACAGAAATAAAATCACTAGATAATGAGCTTATGCTTCTAGCAGCAGAGAAACAAAAGCCTATTTATAGTTTAGAAAAGGTTTCAGAGCAAATGGAAATGTTAAAACGAGCTTATCCTACAGAGTTTGCTTTAAAACAAATATTGTTATTTGAATCTTATAAAAAAGATTTTAGCGAAGCAATAACAGCATATAAAAATGAAGATATTAAGACTGCGGTAAATCTACTTACTAAAGACATTTATATGAACGAAAATGCTACAAATCTTATGCAAATTAATCGAAATAAGAATTGGGTAGAAAAAATGCCTCAAATGATGAAAGAAAGAAGTAATTTATTTGCGGTTGGAACGGCTCATTTAACTAATAAATATGGTATAATTCACCTTTTAAGACAAATAGGGTACACTGTAACACCAGTATTTAATTAGGTAGATAAATATGCAATTAACTGAAAAAGAATTTTTAGCAGCCATCAATAAACATAAAGGCATTATTTATAAAGTGTCTAGGATATACTTTGATAAGCTTGAAGACCAACAAGATTTATTTCAAGAAATCATTCTACAATTATGGAAATCTTTAGCTTCATTTAAAGGAAAAAGTGAATTTTCTTCTTGGATGTACAGGGTAGCTCTAAATACTGCCATTGTTTTTTTTAAAAAGGAAAAAAGAAAGTCCGATAGTTATAGTTCTTTAAAAATTGAGCCAATTGCTTATCAAGATTATAACGATAAAAAAGACCAAGAGTTAGATCATTTTTACAAGGCTGTTAAAAAGTTAAATAAAATTGAAAAAGCATTAATACTTCAATTTATTGAAGGTTTTTCTGGAAAGGAAATAGCCGAAAACATGGGAATTACAGAAGTTAATGTTAGAGTAAAAATAAATAGAACAAAGAATAAATTAAAAGAAATAATAAAAAATCAAGGATATGGATTTTGAAACAATAAAACAAAAAATAAACTCTGATAATATGGATGACAATCAGATTCCTCAAAAAATAGGAGATTTGAAAACAAGTAATATGCCTATACAAAAAGTTAGAAAAAGCATGAGGGATGAAATTATTACTCAACTAATTTGTATAGTAATCTTTTTTTCTGCGCCAAGTTTTATAGAGATGCATCGTTTACCAAAAACAACATATTATATTATAATTTTTATTACTAATTTAATTACTTTGGGCTATTTAATAAAAATGAGTTGGTTTTTAAACAAAACCAGTAATTTAAGCAATAACAGTAAAGCAACTATCGTATCTTTTATTTATGACCTTAAACTAACTTTGGAAGTTTATAAAACCGCAATAATTTCAGGGAGCTTATTACTTCCATTAGCCATGGTAAGCTTATTTCGTGGTTCCATAAAAATTGATGAGGAAGTATTTAATGATTTAATCCTATTAAATATGCCAAACACAACACTTATTCTATATGTTTTTGGATATATATTAATAGCTATACTTATATATTTCATTACAGTTTGTTGGTCGAATAAATTGTATGGTGTGCATATTAAAAATCTTGAAAAAATCTTGAAAGAATTTGATTGTTAGTAGTAAAACACTACCTACAACAAAGTAACCGTTGCACAAGTTCCTAAAAAAGAACATGAACACAACAAACAGCTCCTTTTTAGGGGCTTTTTATTTTTAGCAAGGATGGAAAATTGGTTTTATGGGATTGTCTAGAAGGGGGAGAGCTTCTGAAGTCTTTTTTTCACAGGTGTTGGACAAACATACTTCGCAATTCTATTTTGAAACCCAATGAGACAATCAAATTGATTTTCGACGCTTTTCTTGATCATTTTTCTTTCTCTACATTATTAAAAACATAAAAAAACAACTAGATTTACAAGGAGTTGTGCAACAGGCACAATGGCGATAATTCATTGTGATTTTGTGCCGCACCAAAATCATAGGCGAGACCGTTGCCGACCATTTTAGAAAAGTCGCATGAGGAGCTAAAATTGGAATCAAAGAATGAAAATAAAACTAGATGAGCAACGAACTGATTAAACACAAAAATTGGTGGAATAGGAATTGGAAATGGTTCGTTCCTTTAAGCGGATTGTTATTGGTTATGATATCGATTTTTATTTCTTCTGGAATGGGTCAAATTGGTGCTAATTTGGCGAAAGCATATTCAGATA
>NZ_JBELDZ010000127.1:0-2650 GCF_042094015.1 Aurantibacter sp.
GTTGAAATATCAGCTATCGCTTTGGACTTAAAATAACTAAATCCTCACCAAAATAGATTGATTTAAGTCCCTTTGCCCATAATTATTATTTGAAACAACTTTTTATTTGTAGATTTTTTTTTATTTATATTTGATTATTATAATCTTTTATAATTGCTATGCGTTTAACATTTGAAAAATACCAATCAATCATTAGTGATGGATTCAATATAATTGATGAAATAAGATGTAAAAAATCTGAAAGCGTAAATAAAAACGATATTATTTTAGTTTTAGCCAACGCTACTGGTAAAAGAGCCCCAGTAAGATCTCCTTATTTTTGCGATATTAAATATATACATGTGGAAATTGGTCAGATAGTTAGTTCTAATGATCTTATGATTAATTTAAATACTATTGAATCTAATACTAGCTCAGAAACATTAGAAGCAGAAATAATTAAAGAAGATAGTGGTAATTCAAAAACAGTGGAAGTTTTGTCAAACATAGCAAAAATAGCTGCATTAGGTGCAGGCATCTATTATGGTGGTAAATTTTTATCAAAAAGAAAAGACAATAAAATACAAGATAAAAGATTAAAAAAAGAACACAAGAGAAACAAAGAGATAAGGAAAGAAGAAAACAAAAGAAATGACGAGATTAGAAAACAAGAGCACAAAAGAAATTCTGAAATTGTCAAACAGTACAAGAAAGCGAAAGAGGCTGAAGCAAACAGAGAAAAATATGCTGCTCAAGAAAGATATAAACAAAATAACAAATGCCCGAGATGTGGAGGTAACGGTAGAGTAAGATATCAATCTGGTAGAAGTGAGCAATGTCAACAATGTTGGGGCAAAGGGTATATTGGGTAAACATATTAACATTTATGGGATTACATAGAAACACAACAAATCGAATGCTAGGTGGAGTTTGTAGCGGACTAGGAGATTATTTTTTACTAGGAGGAACATTCTTTAGGATATTATTTTTTATTGGGATTTTTTTATCATTTGGTTATTTGCTGTTGTTATATTTGTTTTTATGGGTTATACTCAGTAAAAATGAACCGTCATGGATGGATGATATTGGTTGGGATTCTAATAAGGAAGAAATTAAAACTAATCATAAACAAAAGGAGGTAAATACAGATAATGATGACTGGGATCAAGATCAGTTTTTTTAACTTTAATAAACTAACAAATTATGATAGTTATATATTTATTTTTTTTCGTTGTATTATTTCTATTTATAAGAGAAAAAAATATTATTAAATCGAAAATTGAGAAGGATTTTGAGACGTTACGAGAAAACTCATTTGAACACAGTGAAAATAAAAACAATTTAATTTCTAAAAAAAAAGAAATTTACTTTAAAAAAAAATCTTTGCAAATCTTGAATTTTGCAATGTTTTTTGTGGTGATCATTGTTATAATTCAGATAGTTTTTGGAAGTGAAAATCCTTTTTTTTGGATATATACTATAGCTATTGGTAGTTTAGTTAGATATGTTAATAGTGGGGAGGTCTCGTATGAATTGGAAAAACGTGCAGAGGCAAATGGTTTCGTAGATAAAGTTGAAAGATTATTGCTTCTTTTTGTGATAAACTTGTATAAAAAACCACCTTTATTAATTACAATTTTATGCCTATTAATAATTGGATTTGTATTACTATTTTTCAGTTTTATTTTAAATCCTCTGTTGGAAGACGTTATCAAATCTTTAGTGTAATAGGTACTTTAACTTTTTGAGAGCTAGTTGATTTCTTCATTTATAGGCACTGTGTCTACAAACGAGATCCGAGATTTTTGACTATATCTTACTTTTTCTAAACTAGTTAAATAATTAAAAAGCCAATATTCCTGTATCGAAGACAAAGAGTGGCTTAATGTTAGCGATGCAGTTTCTGATAAATTTAAAGTATGACTTTAAAAAGGCAATTCATTTTGTTTGAGAAAATTTTGAAACTGAAAAAGTTTATGTGTAAAGTCTATCTTTTGGGTATTTGAAAATTTAGTAATATCATATCGGTCATAAAAATCAGTAATCAAAGATTCGCAAATACTCTGAAATTCGTTTTCATCGGCATAAAATGCTTGCTTCTCTAAGATTAAATCTTTTATACGTACTGGTTCATCAGACAATAAAAATATCTTATTTAAATCTGCTAAAGGAAGATATATTTTAGACTCGGTATATTGATCTGCTAGTATAGATTTACTCTTTATTTTAGTAACTTGATTTCTAGTATTCAAACTATAAGTATACACACTATTATCTTGAGTTTCATTACCGCAAAGCATCATAGATCTACCGATAATACTTTTAGTTGACTCATCAATTCCTAATAAATCTTGCCAGCCGTAATCTACAAACTCATAAAGCTCCATATCAAATAGAAGAAACTGCCATTCTTCAGATGGTTCAACTAATAATGTGCGACTATCTATTCCTACAAATCGTCCTGATAAACTTATCCATATTGGATTGGATGGATAAGGGTGCAACTCATTATCTTTGTTTTTGTAAACATTTATTTGCTCTGTAAACTCAGCCTCATATAGTGTTTTAAAAATACTAAGATTTTTTTTAAGTTGTTGGTCATTAGCACACAGCAATGGATGAATATCCAACATTCGGTTATTTATTCTGTAGCCAAGCTCTTTGTATTTGA
>NZ_JBELDZ010000128.1:0-2572 GCF_042094015.1 Aurantibacter sp.
TTTTTTCGGCTGTAACTTTCATTTTTATATGATTTTGAATCGATTTGTGGTAACGGTTAGTATAAGCGGTCGTTTTAATGCCGCTTATACATTGTTAGCAGCTAATTTAATTACTTATTGTTTCAAAAAACCCAATTCAAATACTTGAGGATGCAGTTTGTCAGTTAAAGAAGAATATGCTTCTTTAAAAGACTCAAAACTTACAGGGGTAAAATCACCACTTGAGTTTCTGTTTTCTAAAGCCTTTCTTATTTGATACCAGCCTACATCAGCACGATTTAACTTTAATTCGTCTCTAATGGTTCTTACGTCAGTATGCTCAAAATAGGCTTGCCATAGTTTTTTACCTTCTGTTAAAACTGCATTAGCTTTATCAGATAATTTTTTATCTATAATGTATTGCACCATAAAATCACTCTCAAAACGCTCGGTAGAATTAACCTCTTGTTCGGTAAAAGGAATAAAATGGTTAACGATGCTCCACTTTTTATCGTTCCACTCCAACACATTAGCACTTGCTGTTAAATTTTTCCCATTAAATAACATCCAAACCAAACAGTCATTTTTAAACTCGTTAGTTAAAGTTTCAGTTGGCTGTAAAAACTGATCATTATGATTAATCCATGTATGCTTAATAAGTTGTCTAACTGTAAACAATACACTTACTTTATCTAAATTATCTTTTGTTACATATAAGCCTCCCTTATGGCCAATCCCGTGTGTCGATGAAAATAATGCGGTTGCCTGTGGAGCATTCTGTAAATCATTACTATCGCAAAGTAAATGACCAATTGTATTATCTGAAGAATAAGATGGTTTTGTTCTTAATACTGCTGGAGATATTGCATTTTTTAAAGGTATTACTTTAATATCATTCTTTTTTGGTCTTTTTATCCATTTACTTAAGAATAAACTATTTGGAGTTTGATAGAACCTTTTAAATCCAATAGGTATAGCTTCTTTATTTAATACTTCTAATTCTACATTTGTTAATCCTGTGTTGGAATTAGATGGTTTCCAAATCAAAAAACCTATTGGAAAATTACCTCTCAAACCATCAAAACTTTTACTATGAATAATAAATCCGTTTAAAAATTTCTTATTCCACTGAGATCTAAACTTACTGAAGTTTGTTGAGTTTAGATATTTTAGTGTGCTAAACATTGCTATTGATGCAGTCGGGATTTCTAATTGTATTCTTGCAATAAATTGAGCAAATAATTCATTAGACGCTTTTCCATATTCTTCCATTAATAATTTTGCAACTTTCGTTTTAGCTACACCTTCTTTATTACCAGCGTTAAATCCTTTTCCTGATTCAGCATAAGGAGGGTTAATAAGTACCAAAATCTTTTTTCTTTTCGAAATAGCATCTCTAAGTCCTTGAGGTATTTTATTTGTCAAACTATAGTCAATACTTCCATTATCTGTAATATCATCATTCAGATAGTCATATTGAAAACGTTTAGAAGCAACACAGGTTTTGGTAGCTTTCATTACATCTATATCTTCTTGTTCTAAAGTTGACATATAAATATTTCTATGATTAGAGTGCTTTACTTCTAAATTTCCCACTCCACAACACATATCCCAAATTATATAGTTTTTTTGCCAACTTACACCTAAAGTTTCATTCAGTTTTTCATAAGCTTTATTTACCACATGTAATGGTGTATAATAGGCTCCTTTAAAACTTCTCTCATCATGAGGAATTAAACTATCTCTTCTTTCTAAAATATAATCTCTATATTTTGCATTTGGAGGCTTTTGATAAATAGCCCAGAATCTTCTATATCCTTCCAGGAATCCTAATTCATAAATTTTATTTCTTAATATAAAACAAGGTTTACCATTTTTATGTAGCATTTCTGCTGGCAGATTGTTATGTGTAGAGTATGTTCCATCATGCATTATGTCAGCAAAAAATAAAAGAGAATAATCTTCTTCATCTACATCATATATTTCTCTTCCAATCATTTCTACCCATTTATCAAAAATTGGCTTGAGATTAGCAGGAGTTATTTGTGTTCTTATAATCTCTCCACTTTTAATAGCTTCTTTTATACAGCTTATAAACTCTTCTTCATGTGTTTCTATGTTAAATGATACAATATGTGTTCCAATATATGTTGAAACTTTATCTAATGCTTCTTGAGTATATTTGCTAGCTGATTTCCCCCATTTTATTGTCTTTTTTTTCAAAAAAGGCAATACATCTTTTGTTCTCATTATAGCGGCCTTCCTTGTGTCAATTACAGATAAAAAAGGTGGGATGGGCTCTCCTTTGTTTAGAGCGTCTTGCACATAGTGAAGTAATTGAGTAAACATTTCATATGTAGAGTGTCGGAAAGAATCTTTTGCTTCAAACCAAATTTCTTTTGTTTGAATGTCAATTAGGTTTTTTTGATATCCCTTTAGTCCTAATGCTTTTATGTATTCATCTTTTACATCCTCTTCACTTGATGCTTCCTGGAGTTTTTGATATAATGTCATTCTATTATTTTATTTATTGCTGCTAACGTTGAGTGTAAGAGTAGTGGCTGACGACAGGAAGCTTTTACTTTTACACTTT
>NZ_JBELDZ010000129.1:0-935 GCF_042094015.1 Aurantibacter sp.
GTGCAATACGATTAGCGCTCTTCCTTCTCCTGCTTCAGCATATGTAAAATCGCCTTCTTTCTTTAAAAATTCAGTCCTTGATATTATAGATTTGACTTAACGACAAATGTAGTTCTTTTTTGTTAAAATTTCATTTTTATTATTTCATACTCATTCTTGAAGTTAAAGGCTCTTACTCTCAGTTTTTTAAGTTAGAAATCAAAACTTATTAACAAAGTGGTAAAAAGTGGTAAAAAGTGGTATTAATTCTTTATTTTTGATGCAAACTATGAGTGTATAGCGTGGTAAACTTAATTGGGACATACGAATGTAAAGTAGATGCTAAGGGAAGGTTGATGATGTCATCGGCTTTTAAGAAGCAATTGTCTGCTGTGTTGCAAGATGGTTTTGTAGTTAAGCGTTCTGTTTTTCAGCCTTGTTTGGAATTGTATCCGATAAGGGAGTGGGATTTAATGATGCAGAAGATTAATAAATTAAATCGATTTGTAAAGAAAAACAATGATTTTATTAGAAGGTTTACAGCGGGTGTAAAAACCGTTGATATAGATGCTTCTGGTAGGATTTTGGTTCCGAAGGATCTCTGTTTGTTTGCAGGTATAGAAAAGCAAGTAGTGCTTTCTTCAGCTGTCAATATTATTGAGATTTGGGATAAAGAGAAGTACGAGAAAGTAATAGATGATGCTGTTGTTGATTTTGCTGATTTAGCAGAAGAGGTAATGGGTAATACAGATGTAGATGAATTATCATAGCCCAGTTTTACTGAAAGAGAGTGTAGATGCTCTGAATATTAAAGAGGACGGAGTGTATGTTGATGTGACTTTTGGTGGTGGAGGTCATTCAAGAGAGATATTAAGTAGGTTAGGTGAAAAAGGAAGGTTGTTTGCTTTTGATCAGGATCCTGATGCTCAGCAGAATGTAATTGATGATGAACGTTT
>NZ_JBELDZ010000129.1:945-2511 GCF_042094015.1 Aurantibacter sp.
CGAGGTTTCTTCGTTTTTACGGAATTAGAAAAGTAGATGGTGTTTTGGCTGATTTGGGTGTTTCTTCTCATCAGTTTGATGAGGCAGAGAGAGGTTTTTCTACAAGGTTTGATGCTGATTTGGATATGAGAATGGATCAGAAATCAGATTTATCAGCAAAAAAAATCATCAATAAATATAGTGAAGAAAGATTAGCAGATGTGTTGTTTTTGTATGGCGAGTTAAGAAATGCAAGAACACTAGCTAAGAAAATTGTAGAAGCAAGACAGGAGGAGGAGATTGTTACAAGCTTTCAATTGAAAGAAGTTTTAAGAGAGTTTTTGCCGCAAGCTAAAGAGCATAAAATATTGGCGCAAATATTTCAGGCAGTAAGAATAGAGGTGAATCAAGAGTTGGAGGTTTTAAAAGAATTCTTGCAGCAAATGCCGGATATGCTAAATGAGGATGGACGATTAAGTGTTATTTCTTATCATTCGTTAGAGGATAGGTTAGTGAAGCGATTTATAAGAACAGGTTTGTTTAGTGGTGAGCCAGAAAAAGATTTTTATGGAAACATTAGTGTTCCATTAAAGAAGGTTGGTAAGATGATTATACCTGCAAGAGAGGAGATAAAAGTGAATAATAGAGCTAGGAGTGCTAAATTAAGAGCAGCAACACTTAAATAATGTCTAAAGTAAGAGAGGGTATTTACGGTGTTTTACGAGGGCGATTCTTAACAGATGATAGTTCTTTTAATAACTGGCGGATATTAATTTTTGTAGTAGTGTTATTGCTGATTATGATATCTAGTTCACATAGTTTGGATGCGAAAGTAGTGAAGATTGCAGAGCTAAATAAGTTAAAAAGAGAGTTGAGAGCAGAAGACTTTGATACGAGTACGGAGTTAACAAGGATGAAATTGGAAAGTAGTATTCGGAAAAGAGTAAAAGAAAAAGGATTGTTTCCGGCAGAGAAACCTCCTCAAAAAATAAAAGTAACAACTAAAAAGGAATAGATAAAGATGGTAGAAAAGAAAGGTATATTAAACAAACTCTATGTTGTGGTTGTTTTAATGACGCTCTTCTTTGTGGTTATTATTTTTAGAGTATTTAATCTTCAGTATGTAGATGGTGATAAGTATAGAAAGCTATCTCAAGAAAAAACAGTAAAAAACGATACGATATTTGCAAACCGAGGTAATGTTTATGCTGCGGATGGAAATTTATTGGCAACCTCAATGTCAAAATATACTATACGTATGGATGCTGTAGCAGTGAAATCGGAAGTGTTCGAAAAAAATATTCGAGCATTGTCGGAATCATTGTCGTCGATGTTAGGTAAGCCCACGAGTTACTATCAGAGAAGAATAAGACAGGCAAAAAAACAAAAAAACCGCTATTTATTAATTGCTCGTAATGTTGGTTATAATGATTATGTAAAGATGGGTAATTTTCCGATTTTTAAAGAGGGGATTTATAGAGGTGGTTTTATAGCAGAGCAAAGTACGGTAAGAGTGCATCCGATAGGTAAAATAGCAGAAAGAACAATAGGTTACGATAATAAAAGAGGAGGAGCAGGAATAGAGGG